>CAUTVM010000006.1:0-39358 GCA_963541855.1 uncultured Erysipelotrichaceae bacterium | reverse complement strand
CGACCAATAAGAAAATAAGGCGTGAACCCTGAATTGGGTTTACGCCATTGACCGCCTTATAGAGAGGCGGTCTTTATGACTTTACTGGGCTGTTGCGGCAATACGCTGCGAGAGAAATTCTACTTTTTCCGCAATAATACCGGCACTGTAACGCGTTGTTCCGTTCTTTTCATATGTGCTTCCTTCCAGACGTCCTCTTAAACTGATCCAATCGCCCAGATGACAAAGAGATGCACATTCTTCCGCAATGCCGCGCCATAATGTGACTTGAAATAAATCACTGCCGAGGCTGCCGTCCTCATTGCGGAAATTATGATCGACTTCCATGACAAGTTTAGCGATGGCATTTCCTTTCGGGGTCACGGTTACTTCCGGAATTTCTTTGATTTTGCCGACTAATACACATTGGTTCATGATTTTATCCTCCTGCATGTAAAAATATTTTTTCATACCAGCGCCTGAAATCCAAATGCGCAGATTGCCTTATTTGTCTCATATTGACCTTATGTCAAGAAAGCGGACAGGTAAAATGACTCATTTTCAGCAAATATAAACAGAAACATAAAGTTGGAAAAGGAGCTGACACATTGATTTTATTTACGGATCATTTATGAAGAAAGCATCAATATGCACATGTTTGGGCAAAGAGTTTGCAGTTTATTTTATGGCCTGATCATTTCCGCATGGTAATTATAACGTTTTTAACCGCCGCTTCATGGTAAAATAACGGCATCTGGTGAGGTGAATGATGGCATTTGATTCATTAAGCGCACGTATGCATAAGGCGTTGCGAAATGTGATTGGAAAAGGAAAATTAAGTGACGCCAACATGGAAGACATGCTGAAAGAGGTACGTCTTGCCTTATTGGAAGCAGATGTCAATTATCGTGTCGTAAAAAACTTTTTGCATGATGTTCGTGAGACGGCAAGAGGACAGGACGTATTAAATGCGGTCGAACCCGGGGAACAGCTGGTTAAGATTGTTCATGAGGAGCTGGTTCGTTTGCTTGGGGATCAACAAGAACCGGTTCATTTTGCTCAAGACGGAATGAGCGTTTTTATGCTGGTAGGCTTGCAGGGAACAGGAAAAACAACGTCAGTGGCCAAAATCGCACATATTCTGAAACATAAGCAAGGGCGCAGGCCGCTATTGCTGGCAGCAGATGTCATCCGCCCGGCCGCCATTGAGCAGCTGGAAATATTAGGAAGAGAAATCGACTGCGAGGTTTATACCAAAGGAGCAGACGTTTCAGCATTGGATACGGTAAAGGACGGCATGATTTATGCCCGCGAAAAAAATTATGATACCGTTTTGATTGATACCGCCGGCCGTCTGCACGTGGATGAAGCAATGATGCAGGAATTGCAGGTGATCAATACGCTGACACATCCGCAGGAAATCTTGTTGAGTGTCGATGCCATGACGGGACAGGATATTGTACATGTGGCGGAAACTTTTGCGCAGGCATTACCTCTGACCGGTCTTGTCGTAACAAAATTTGACGGAGATGCAAGGGGCGGCGGTGTTTTATCCGTCAAGGCGATTACCGGCTTGCCGATTAAATTTGTCGGCGAGGGTGAAAAAATTGAAGACATGGATCTTTTCTACCCCCAGCGAATGGCTGATCGTATTCTGGGGATGGGCGATGTTGTTTCGCTTGTTGAAAAAGCTCAGGAAAAACTGGATATGGAGGAATCAGAGCGCCTTGCCAAGGTGATGATGTCCGGAGAGTTTACCATGGATGACATGCTTTCACAGCTGGAACAGATGCAAAAGCTGGGACCATTGGGCGGCATTATGAAGATGATTCCCGGTTTCAACCAATATGCCGAAATGATTGACGACGCCAAGACGGGCAAGCAGATGAAACGAACGCGTGCGATCATTCAATCCATGACAAAAGCGGAGCGTCGAGACCCCGGACGTATGCGCAGTTCTATGAAGCGCCGTGTAGCCGCCGGCAGCGGAACCAGTTTGACGGAAGTAATGCGTTGTATTTCGTCCTATGAAAAGATGAAGAAAATAATGGGTACAATGGGGCGTATGCAAAAGAGCGGCCAGCTAAATGAGTCTTATTTGGAGAAGATGATGCAGCATGCACAGAAAAATCCGCGCAATTTCTAATGCGGTTCGTGCAGAAACATGTAGAATATACTCATATACAAAGAGGGAAAGTTATGAATAAGCCAGAGTTCAATGATTCATTTGCAAAGTGCAGCAGAAAGCAGCATAAGACATTCGGCGGTTATGTCGTTGACATATTTTATGGTGCAAAAGACGCTGAAGGGAATCCATGCACGCCGCATGAGGATATGGAAGACGGACACGGCCATTGGCACGGGATTGATATTGATGGTCAATATCAGATGTTCTCTTGGAAGCATTCCGCTGCCGAAGGCGGAAATATGGAATATGGAACAGCATATGGGGACGATGCGGTTGCCGTTATGGAAGAACAGCTGCTAAAGAAAAAAGATCTGGCTCGTCAGGCTGAACTGTTAATACAGGAGTACGAAGGGGAAGATGCCGGAGAAAAACTGGATGAAATCAAACAGCAATTTGCAGCGCTGAATGATTGGCATACATTGAAAGATGCGGAAAGCGCAAAGCGTCTGGCCAAGGCGGAGGCAGAGTTTGCTCCGCATTTTGCCGAGATGCAGAAGAATTGCAAGGAAAAAAGCGCGCTTGCAGAAGCGGCGGAAAAGCTCAGAGAAAGTATCAATTTTAAGGAAGCCCGTAAAGAACTGAATGCTTTGAAAGAGCAGATGCGTGCGCTTTCGTCAGCAGGTGAGCGGACGGATCATGAGATGATGAACCGTCTGCGGGCTGTAGAAAAGGAATTGCGGCAGAAGCAGAATTCCTATTTTGCAGATTTAGATGCCCGTCATGCCGAAGCGAAAGGAAAAAAGATGGAAATCATTTCGCGAACCAAGCAGGAAGTGGAGAAGGCGGTGAATTTTCGGGAGGCATCCGCAAAGATTGAAGCGCTGTTTACGGAATGGAAGTCGGCAGGGTCGGCCGGGCGCGATCTGGATGAAGAATTATGGAAAGAGTACAATGAGGCGCGACAGGTTTTCTATGATAAGCGGAAGGACTTTTTCAAGAAGCGCGACGCTGCATTCAAAACTTCTGTAGAAAAGAAGCAGGCCTTGATAGAAGAAGCAAAGAAGATTTCAGCAGCAGCTGTTTATTCACGTGAGAATACGGAACGAATGAAGCAGCTGGATAAAGAGTGGAGTGCGGCCGGTTATTCCGGGAAGGCGGATAATGACCGCCTGTGGGAGGAATTCAACGCGGCCAAGGAAGTTTTCTGGGATGGGAAGCGAGATCGCGCGATGGCTCGTTTTAAGGAGACGGTTGATGCCAAGGTTGCGGAAATTACAAAGCTTTCCCGTTCGATTGATGATTTGACTTATCGGATTGATATTACGGATCAGCCTCATCTGAAAGAGGAGTTTCGTAAACAGATTGCGTTTGCCCGCTCTAAAATGGAAGTTCTCAATGAAGAGGTTGAAGCATTAAAGGAACGCCTGAAAGATAAGGAAGATGACTGAAAAAGAAATGCTTCAGTCATGATGAAAGGAGCCCCCAAAGTTGAACAACTCAGCCGGCGGGGTTTTCTTTATAGATATTGGTCGTTCCGTGAATTGCCTCATTCAAAACATGATCAATGATTTCCGTCGCCTTGTTTATATTTTTTTGCTCAATCGCTTCCAGCAGATTCAGATTTCTATCGTTCATCAGTTTCATGCCGTTATTTTCTAAATAATTTTCTAGTAACAGTTTATTTGGTACTGAAAAAGATGAAAACAAAATAGGCAGCAGCAAATTACCCGAATATTTCATCAGCAGATCATCAAATTGATAGATGAGCTCGGCTCCCTTATGACAAGACGTTTCATCATTAAATTTTTGGCAGATATCGCGCAGACATTGAATCTGCTCTTTAGTGATGATGGGAATGATTTTTTCCAAAGCGAAGCGCATAAACTGCTGTCGCAATTCCAGGGTTGAGCGAATGTATTCATTGCTGACATTTCCATTTTTCATAATGGCGACTAAAATATCAATTGTGCCATGGCTTTTATAATCCGCCACGTAGGTTCCATATCGCGGAACGATAGTCAAAAATCCCATTTTACTTAATGTCGCAATGCCATCATTGACCACACTTCTTGAAATTTGCATTTTATGGGCAATATCTCTTTCAGGGGGCAGTTTTTCTCCGATTTTCAATTCTTCGGATAAAATCATGGTTTCCATTTCGGTAATAAAAATCTGCTTTAAAGTTTTCGTACTGATTTTTTTGAATGACATAAATTGATTCCTTCATTGGTTCAACCAGAACCACGTTTCAATAATAGAAGGTTCTTTTTGAAAAAGCCAATACTTTTTAAATGTTTTATGCACACAATGGATGACCATTTGCCGGGCAATAAGTTAAAATTGTCATAGTTAAAACAATCACAAGCAGAGGAGGGGGCATTTTATGGGATGTTTTATGGTACCGGCAACAGAAGCATTGGTTATAACGGTTGCCAGGAAGGCTTTCAGTCAGGAGAAATATGATTCTGTCAACGAAAATATTTTTGTGCAGAAATTGAAATGGTTAAGTGATCTGCTGTGGGGTGGAAGCGTATTACTTATTTTTGAACATGTCTGGCATGGTGAAGTTGTTCCTTATTTCCCATTCTTCACAGCTGCATATAATCATGAAGATTTCATGGAAATGCTGCATGAGATGGCGACGAGGGGAACCGCTATGGCCATACTGATTACCGTTGTCTGGATGGGAATGGTGATCGTTGAAAAAATGATAAAAAATAGAGGTGTCTGTCATGATGCTGTTAATTAGCACATTTGCGGCCGTGTTGACCGGCATAATCTGGTATAGGGGATTGCCGGATGATAAATATAATGTCAAAGATCTTGTTTTTATGTTCTGGGGAGCATCCTTGATGTGGTTTGTCGACGCGGTTTTTGAATATGCCAAACTTGGTGCAGAGTATTTTTCACCATGTCCCTCAGACATGATCAATGATTCATTTTTAGGGCTCAGCGTTGTGGCTTTTGCGTTGGTGATCTGGTTTGTCAAGTTCATCATTCAAGATCCCGAAAATAAAATCAGGATCATGTTAAGGAGGAAGAGCCATGTTTAAGGTATATGAAATCAAGCGGCGGATTTTTGACAGCAACGATAAAGAAGCGAATCAATTAAGAAGTGAATTGAAAAAAAAGAGGACATACCTGATCAATTTAATGTCGTCCCCCGGAGCGGGAAAAACCACCACTTTGCTGAAGACGATCGACGGCTTGAAAAATGATTTTAAAATCGGTGTGATGGAAGCCGATATTGATGGCGAATGTGATGCCCATACGATTTCCAAAACGGGAATCAAAGTAATTCAGCTGCACACTGGCGGCATGTGTCATCTGGATGCGGATATGACAAGACAAGGTTTGGATGAACTGGGCCAGGACGATCTGGATCTGATTTTTCTGGAGAATGTCGGCAATTTGGTCTGTCCGGCTGAGTTTGATACGGGGGCGATTCAAAATATCATGATTCTGAGTGTGCCCGAGGGAGATGATAAACCCTTGAAATATCCATTGATGTTTAAAGTTTGTGATGTTTTACTGATCAATAAAATAGATGTGCTGCCCTATTTTAACTTTGACCTTGAAGAATGCAAAAAAAGAGCGTTGAAACGTAATCCGAAGATGAAGATTTTTACCATTTCTTCTTTAAGCGGCGAAGGCATGGAAGAATGGATCCGCTATTTAAAAAGCGAAGTTTCGGCATTTAAAAAATAGACTGAAAGGTGAAAAATGGAAGAGAGAAAACTGATTTTAAAATTGGGGCAGATGATTACGGATCGCGTTGGCCATAAAGTGACGGTTGATGACCCCGAATATTTCGGCTTAAATGCCGTATTGAGCGATGAAATGGCCGAAGTCGCATTATGCATGAAGGTCAGAAAACCGATTACTCTGGAACAGCTTGCGAAAAAAAGCAAGAAAGAGATTGACCATTTGGAAGAGCTGTTACAGGAAATGGCAGTTATCGGAATCATTGAATATAACTGGGAGAATGCAGATCATCATAAGCAATACATTTTACCCAGATTTGTACCGGGTTCGGCGGAATTTTTCATGATGAATGCCAGGCAGGTTGAGGAGCATCCGATCTTAGCTGATTTTTTTGATCAGATGACAAGACTGCCTTTAGAAAAAGTCACACCGCTTGTACCGCTTGGCGGTTCCGGCATTGGCATGCATGTCATCCCGGTGGAACAAGCGATTCCTGCAAAACAAGAATCTGCCAGTGTCGAACATATTTCCCACTGGTTGAAGAAGTATAAGGACAAATATGCAGTCGGAGCGTGCTCATGCCGCCGCCAGCAAAGAGTCAGGGGCGAAGGCTGCGGAGAGATTGAAGGCGATCTGTGTATCGGTGTGGGTGATATGGCAGACTATCTGGTGGAAACGGGCAAAGGCAGATATATTGTGATTGATGAAGTTCTGGAAATTTTAAAAAGATCGGAAGAAAACGGATATGTTCATCAGATCACAAATATTGACGGAGAGAATAAAATATTTGCGATTTGTAATTGTGCGCCCGGAGTATGTAACGCCTTAAGAACTTCTCAGCTTTTTAATACGCCGAATATGTCGCGAAGTGCGTATCGGGCACATGTCAAAGCGGATCAATGTGTCGCTTGCGGCAAATGTGTTGAGGTATGCCCGGTCGGTGCAGTTAAGCTGGGACAGAAGTTATGCACAGTCAACGGACAGATTGAATATCCGAAATCTCTATTGCCGGATAATGTGAAATGGGGGAAGGATAAGTGGAATTATAATTTTCGAGATGATGCGAAAATCAACTGCTATGACACGGGAACTTCGCCATGCAAAACTGCTTGCCCGGCACATCTGGCGGTGCAGGGATATATCAAGCTGGCCGGGGAAGGAAGATATCTGGATGCCTTAAAACTGATTAAGCAGGATAATCCCTTTCCGGCGGTATGCGGTGCTATTTGCAACAGGCGGTGTGAAGATGCATGTACAAGAGGAAACATTGATAAGCCGGTCGCAATTGATGAGATAAAAAAATTTATCGCGGAGCTGGAATTGAACAGTGAAAATAGATATGTTCCGAAATGCGAAAATCATGTCGGTAAATTTTTTGATGAAAAGATTGCGGTAATCGGAGCTGGTCCGGCCGGGATGACGTGTGCATATTATTTAAGAAAAAGAGGGTATCCGGTAACGATTTTTGAAAAAGAAGCCAGAGCCGGCGGCATGCTGATGAATGGTATTCCGTCTTTCCGACTGGAAAAATCGGTGATTGAAGCTGAAATTAGTGTTTTAAAAGAAATGGGCATTGAATTCAAGCTGCATACGGAAGTCGGCAAAGATATTCAGATTGAAGATCTCAGAAAACAAGGATATAAGGCGTTTTATATTGCTATCGGCGCGCAGGGCGGAAGAAAGCTGCATCTTGAAAATGAAAATGCAGAGGGGGTCATGACCGGAGTTGATTTTTTAAGAATCGTCACGCAGGATGAAAATTATAAAGTACATGGCAGATCGGTCGTCATCGGCGGCGGTAATGTGGCGATGGATGTTGCCAGAAGCGTTTTACGGTGCAGTTCGGATACGGTTGAAATGGTATGCCTGGAGGACTTTGAACAGATGCCGGCTGCTCGTGATGAAATCCGGGAAGCCATGCAGGAAAATATTAAAATTCACAATGGTTATGGACCGAAAGAAATCCTGGTGGAAAACGGCAAGGTGAAAGGAATTGTATTTAAAAAGTGTGTTTCGGTATGGGATGATCAAAAGCACTTTAATCCTCAATATGATGAAGAGGATGTCTTGATCATTCCATGCGAAAATATTTTTCTGTCGATCGGGCAGACGATATTGTGGAACGGCTTGCTGCATCATGAAAATGTTGCATTAAATCCGAATCATACGGCAAAAGCAGACGGGATTACATATCAGACGAGCGTCAAAGATATCTTTGTAGGGGGCGATGTCTATACCGGCCCGAAATTTGCGATTGATGCGATTGCTGCCGGAAAAGAGGCGTGCGAATCCATTCATCGCTTTGTGCATGAAGGACACTCTTTGACTTTGGGACGCGATTTAAGACAGTTTATTGAATTAAACAAAGAAGATGTGGTGATTGAGGAATTTGATAATGCGAAGCGTCAGATTCCCAAGTATAAACCCGGTGATCCCGCCAAGACGTTCAGGGATTTAAGAGAAACCTTGAGTGAAGAGCAGGTTAAGATTGAAGCCAAAAGGTGCTTGGGTTGCGGGGCCAGCGTGGTGGATGAAAACAGATGTATCGGCTGCGGCTTATGTACAACCCGATGTGCCTTTGACGCCATCTATCTGAGCCGGGATCTGCCGGAGGCCAGTCACATGAGAACGGCGGAAGATAAGCTTAAAGGCATTCTTCCTTATGCAGCGAAAAGAGCGGTGAGAATTATTCTGAACAAGGATCAAAAAAATGCATGAGCTGGGAATCATCGTTCATATCAGCAAGACTTTAGACGAAATTGCCAAAGAGAATCATTTAAGCGAAATCGGCAGAGTCACATTGGAAATCGGCGAGGTCAGCGGCATCGTGCATGATTACTTGACGGATTGCTGGCAGTATTACAGGAAAAAAATGCCTTTGATTAAAAATTGCGCCATGCAGATTGATACCTTAAAAGCAGTCACCTATTGTCAAAAGTGTAAAAAGACATATGAAACGGTCAAATATGGAAGGATATGTCCTTTCTGTAACAGTGAAGATACCTATTTGATAAAAGGTGATGAATGCAGCATCAAAGAAATTGAAGCAAAATAAAAAGGGGGAATGGATTTATGTTGTTTCATGTATATGGAAGTAATGCGATTTTTCAATGGGCGGCGATGTTGGGTGTTTTAGCGGCCCTGATTTTACTGAATGAATTTTCAAGATCATCAAAACGCGGCGGCATGATCATGTTCTTTATTGTTCCCGCAATTTTAACGGCATATTTTGTGGCAATTCATATCGGCGCTGCGTTGCATCAGCCATGGGCCTTGCATAATCAGACTTATTTATATATGAACGGCTGGTTTCATTATGCCAAACTGTATGCAGCCTTAGCCGGCTGTATCGGCTTTATGATGATCAAATATGGGTGGGGTGTTGGAAAAACACATTGGTTTAAAGCATTTCCATTCGTAATCGTAGCGATTAACATCTTAATTGCTGTTGTCAGTGATTTTGAGTCGGCGGTAAACGGCTGGTATGCATGGTGGCTTTCAAGCGAAGGGGTATATTTGTATGGCGGATGGCATAATATACTGAATGGCATCGCGGGGCTTATCAATATTTTCTGCATGACCGGCTGGTGGTTTGTTTACAGTTCCAAAGATCAAAAGGATATGATCTGGCCCGATATGATCTGGGTCTATATTCTGGTATATGATGTCTGGAATTTTGCGTATACCTATAACTGCCTTCCTACACATGCATGGTTCTGCGGTGTAGCTTTATTGCTGGCTCCGACAATTGCGGCATTATTATGGAATAAAGGCGGCTGGATTATGAACAGGGCCAATACACTTGCGATTTGGTGTATGTACGCGCAGGTATTCCCTTTATTTCAGGAAATATTCAAAGACGGAACCAGATATTTTCCATGGGTTACGCTGCCGGTTCTTTATCGGGACAATACCTTAAATCATATTGCGGCCGGAGGCAGCGCCAATGCCGATCCAACGATGATGACAATCGTCAGTATGGCGGCTTTGCTTGTGAATGTGGCGGCTATGATCTATATTGTGCACATCAGCAGAAAGAAAAAGATCAATCCGTATACAGGTGAAGTTTTCACGGCGTTCAAATATTACAAGGATGCTTTAAAGCGCGCTAAGATTGACGGATAAGGCACATAAAAAAGATCGCTCTTGCAATTTCATGAAAGAGCGATTTTTTATACCATAAATGTCTTTTTAAAACGGTCGTTGCTTTATCTGTGCTTCAAGCATGTGCGCAAAAGCTTTAATGCTTGACGGCTTTGGTACCGTTGCCTTCTGAAAAATTTTCCAGTATGTTCGTTTCAAAACTGTAAGTCAGCCGATTTCGTCTGCGCTCCCGCTCCAATGCCAAAGCGACTAAACGATCCATCAGCTGCGTGAAAGAAAGACCAAGCGGAGTCCATAGATAATAAGCTAAAGATCCGGGGATCGTATTGATTTCATTTACGTAAATTTCCCCGGTTTCCGAGTTGAGTAAAAAATCAATACGACAAACACCCGCCGCGCCTAGATCATGAAAGGTTTTAAGAGACAGGGCCTGAATTTTTGCGGTTAATTCTTTGGAAACGGGAGCTGGAACAATACGGCCGGCGCTTACCATGCCGGCACTCTTAACACCGCTCTTTGTGCCTTTACCGCCATTTCCCATATACTTATCGTTAAAGGTCAGTAACTCATCCTCGTCACTGTGAGATACTTCTTCCAGCAAAGACGCTTTTGCATCAGTGAAATCTCCCAGAACAGAACAATTGATTTCCGTGAGCGGGATAATGCATTTTTCGGTGATTACTTTTTCATCATATTGTCGTGTATCATGAAAACAGCGTATATATTCATCCGCATTGTGTGCGATATGGATCCCGATGGAAGAACCGGTGCGGGATGGTTTCAAAACGAGCGGATACCCAAGGGCATCAGCCTGTTCCAGAATTTTTTCCGGTTTTTCGTCCATTTCGTATCCATATGTATAAAACCAGTCGGCAACCGGCACACCACATGCTTGCAGAATCTTTTTCTGCAAAACCTTATCCTGACCGACAGCCGCACCATATAGATCACAACCTGCATACGGAATACGCAGCATTTCCAGATATCCCTGTATTGTCCCATCCTCGCCATTGGTGCCATGCATGATCGGAATGGCGACATCAATTGTTCCATAGATATGCGGGCCAAACAGTGAAGAACTGACGGATTGGATTCGAACCTGGTTTTTAACATGAACGAAAGTGACTTGTTCGCATTTTTCGCAAAGGGCTTTCAGATCGGTAAAAGAATGCATGTCACGCAGAAGTCCTTTTTCCGAAATATAAAACCGGCGGTCTTTGGAAACATAGATCGGGATAATGTTATACTTTTCCGGATCCAACGCGTTTATCGCCTGATGTGCGGAAATAATGGATACCTCGTGTTCGACAGACTCGCCGCCGAAAAAGACAGCCGTATTTAATTTCATGGAATGAATCCTCCTGTGGGCCATTATATAACGAAAATTGTCGGAAAGAATGATAGAATAGGAGCGCTGTGAAGGATATGGGAATGAAGAAAGCATTGGTGTTGGCCGGCGGCGGAACGAGAGGCTCCTATCAAAACGGAGCCGTGCATGCATTGCGCGAGCTAAGAAAAGATGATTGGGATCTGGTATGTGGAACAAGTATCGGAGCTTTGAACGCCGCGCTGATTGTACAGCGCGACTATAAGGCCATGGATGAGCTGTGGCATCACTTGTCGCACGATCAGATCATAAACGGGACCGCCGTGCTGGATATGAATCTCAATGATATGATCAACGAGCGCGGAGAAATACGCCATATGCTCCAACAGTTTCTGAAAGATAAAGGGGTGGATATTTCCCCTTTGATCTGTAAAATCAAGTCTTTGTATCGGCCGCAGGCTTTTTTTGACAGTCCGATTGATTTTGGGTGTGTAGTGGCTAAAAACCATACGCACGAAGCCGTCTATGTCACCAAGGATATGATGAAAGAGCATGGAACCGACTGGCTGATCGCAACGGCCAGTGCATATCCGGTTTTTCCTGTACATATGGTCGCGGGCGAGGCGTATATTGATGGGGGATATGCGGATAATCTGCCGATTCATGAAGCACTCAGTTTCGGAGCGCAGGAAATTATCGCGATTGATCTTCGATTCCCCCCCCAGCATGCTAATTATGTTGATGATCCGCATATTACCTATATTTTCCCGCATATCGAAACAGGTTCATTTTTACAATTCAATGCAGAGGTGATTCATCGCCTGGAAACGGTCGGCTATCTGGATACGATGAAGGCTTTCGGCGCCTTGGATGGCGTAAAGTATACCTTCAGAAAAACGCCGCTTCCTCTTTGGTGGTCATCTTTTTATCGTGATTTCCTGTTGCTGGAAGATCGTTTGGGTAAAGCGTGGAATGTACGTTCTTTGCGCCCGCTGACTGATCGTCTTTTTAGGCAGGAGAATCGTTTTATGCATACAGACGCCCAATATTTTTTCGGCATTCTGGATTCGCTGATGGATCTGATCAATGCGGATGTTGAAAAAATTCATACATATCAGGAGGTTCGTAATCAGATTTTGGCGGTCTTTGCGCATTGTGCGGATGCGAATTACAATTGGAAGCCGTCCTTACAGCCGTCGCAGCTGCTGGAATATACGAAAAATCTAGATACAAAAGGAGTTATAGAAAAAATGATTCATGCACAATTGTATCCGGAGCATGATTTTTTGGGTTCGACCATCGCCTTGACGGTATATCCGTTTGCGATGGTACAGGGAATGTTTGTCGTCGCCATGATGAAAGAACTTGGAGGAGAGGATTGATGGGAATCGCTCATTTTGAAAAAGTTAGTTTTGCTCGATTTTCAACCGATTGGCAGAAATATTTTCCGCATCTGTCTTTAGAGGCTTTGCGATCCGCATATGACGCTTTGCAATTACCGATGCGGGCAACAGGCGGCTCGGCCGGCTATGATTTTAAAGCACCGATCAGAATGATGATTCCTCAACAAAGCGGTGTTATGATTCCCAGCGGCATTCGTGTCAGAATGGATCGTCATTATGTGCTGATGCTGTTTCCGCGCAGCGGTTTGGGAGCTCGCTATCGCCTGCAGTTAAACAATACGGTCGGTATCATCGACAGTGATTATTACGAAGCGGACAATGAGGGGCATATTCTATGCCCGCTGTATAATGATTCTCGTACCCAAAAAGATCTTGTACTGCAAGCGGGCGATGGCATGCTGCAGGGGATATTTGTGCCTTTCGGCATTACGGATGATGATTACACGGATGGTGTGCGGTCCGGCGGTTTTGGAAGTACGGATGGAAGCAGGTGAGGCGAAAAATGACAGAAAAAAAATATTCATATTTTAAAACCGAGCCGATTCCCCGGCATATTCTGGAACGAATGGAAGATTGTCGGCGGCGAGGAATGATTGTACCGGATGAAACGTTGATTAAACGTCCTTCACAGATTGCGGGTATTCGGAAGGCATCTTTAATCAATACAGGTGTTTTGGATGCCGTTTCGGCCGCTATTCACGAAGGGATGTCAACCCAGCAGATTGATGATATTGTTGCGGCATATACAGCGGCGCATGGCGGCGTCTGCGCACCTTTTCATTTTGAAGGCTTTCCTAAAAGCGTATGTACATCGGTCAATGAAGAAGTCTGTCACGGCATACCGACGCGTTTACGCAAGCTTCATGAGGGGGACATCGTCAATGTTGACTGTACAACGATTGTCGATGGCTATTATGGGGACGCTTCCCGTATGTTTATGATCGGTGAAGTGAGTTCTGAACGTAAACGTCTGGTTGAAGAGACAAAAAAAGCATTGTTGGTTGGCATTCAGGCAGCGCAGCCATGGGCTACGGTTGGTGATATCGGCGCGGCGGTTTCCAAGTATGCGCATGAAAAAGGATATACGGTTGTGCGCGATTTAGGCGGGCATGGCGTCGGGCTGGAGTTCCATGAAGATCCTTTTGTTGCGCATGAAGCCAGAGCACATACCGGAATGGTGTTGGTGCCGGGTATGGTGATTACCATAGAACCGATGATCAATGCCGGTAAGCCGCGTGTTGTCATTGACCCATATAATGGCTGGACAATCTATACGGCTGATGGTTCCGATTCTGCTCAATGGGAACATACGATTTTAATTACGGAAACCGGCAATGAGATTCTGACTTACTGAAAAGGCGGCCTGGGCATAGTTTGAGAAGCAGGACGTTGATTTTTCGTAGGCGGCTGTATCCGTAAAGCTGACGATGTTTTATTTTTTCTCTTGGCGCGCTTTATGGAGAGCTTCCATGATGATATTCGAATCAAAGCCAAAGTCGCGATATCCTTGCAAGACTGTGTCAAGGTAAGCGTCTGACGGCAAAGCAACCGGCTGCTCATCGCGCATGACATAAATAAAGGCGTTATAGGTTTGGACCATATGACTTTCAAGACCGGTAGCCGTGCAGGAAATCTGTTTTTTATAGTAAAGAGCAGGGAAGTCTTCATAGACATCAAGATTGCGTTCATCTGTTTCTTCAACAGAAAATATTCCCAAGGGAACATGCTGTCCATTACGCGGACAGATGGTCAGATAAGCGTTCTTGCTTCCGTGAAATTCCAGTTGATAATCTTCCAGCATTCCGGCGGCTATTGCGTGTGCTGAAGGGCATCGAGAAGCCATTTTGGCAAGATCAAGGTTGCTGCCATAAGCCGCATAATATTTCATGTTGTAATACCTCCATATGTAGTTTTTACATGGTCGATCTTCGCTAATCAAATTATATCTTTTTGATATGCCGTGCGCAAAAGCATAAAAATCTCCGCTGGTGAAGACCGCCGCTTATAAATCTGTCGTACAAAAGTTACAACATTTTTTATAACATTAGCGTGAAAATAAAGAAAAACCGCTTGGTTATGCGGTTTTAGCAAATTGATATGGTGCGCCCGACGGGGATCGAACCCACAACCTTCAGCTTCGGAGGCTGACACTCTATCCAGTTGAGCTACGAGCGCAAAAGCATATATATGATATCATAATCATCGGGGTTTGCGATAATGTTTGAAAAAGATTGTATAAAAATCGTGATTTGTGATCTGGATAACACGACGCTGCCGCCCGGTCGACAGCAGTTTTCCGCGCGTCTGGTTAAAGCAATTTATGGATGTTGGAAAAACGGCATTCGCTTTATGCTGAATACCGGAAGACATTATCGTTTTATTCCACCGGCTATTTTGAAACAGCTGCCTGTCGGCATGATCGGGACGATTAACGGCGCTTGTCTGAATAATCCGGATGGTACCGTGCTGTTGAAACACCCGATGCGGGAAAAAACGATGTGGCAGTTGGTTCATATGGCCGAAAAAAATAATCTCGGGCTCGGCTTTAAGTTTGAAGATACGGTCGTTTCTTATGTCAATTCCGCCTTGTTTCGAAAAGGCTATTGTCAGAAGAATGCGATATTATTATCCTTGACAAAAGACGACAGTCATCATCGGAAACATCATCTGCAGTATGGCATGCCGTTAGGAACTTTCCTTGTCGGACCGGAAGAAGTGATAGAATCCTTACGCGAAGAATGTCCGGATCTTGTTTTCGCGTGGTCGACGCCGAATGGGTATGATGTTTTCAGCAAAAATATTACGAAAGCAACCGTGGCGGAGGATGCATTGAAAATCTACGGATTAACATGGGAAAATGTAATAGCTTTCGGAGATGCCGGGAATGATCTTCCGCTTCTGGAAAAGGCGGCATATGGATTTACAATGGCGAATGCCAGAGAAGAAATGCGCCGTCGGGCCTCTCATCTTGCGCCGGCATGTGTCGATGACGGCGTTGCGCAGGTATTAGAGGAAACAGGTTTTTGCTAGAAAGAAGGAAAAAGACGATGCAGCTGGAAGAAATGTTAAAACAGTATCAAGATTGGAAATTTAAATGCTCTGCCTATCAGATGGCGTTGAATATCATCACGATTGATAAGCAGACTGTCGCTCCTATTGATGGCGCATCTTATCGAGATGAACGCACGGCATTTTTGAGTGGTGAGTTATTTTCGCTGGAAACAGATCCGAAAATGGTAGAAATTCTTGCTTTTTTGAAAGACTGTGTCGAGGTAGACGAGGTTGTGCGTCGTGAGGCGTACCTTTATTGGGATAATGCGGTTAAAACGCTCGTCATTCCCAAAGATGAATATGTCGCTTTTCAACATCTGGCCAGCGCCTCCTATGATGCATGGCATCAGGCAAAGGAAGCCGGCGACTATCGTATATTTGCACCATTTTTAAAAAAGCTGATCATTCAAAAGAAAAAAATGTATACCTATCGGAAGAGTTCCAAGCCAATTTATGATCAGATGCTGGATGATTTTGAACCGGGCATGAATATGGCAAAATATGATGTGTTTTTCAACCGCATAAAAGAGCACTTGGTTCCATTGATTCAGAAAGTCACAGCGGCCAAGCCTGTAGACGAATCATTTTTGAAACAAATTTTTCCGACGGATGAGCAGAAAAAATATACCGAAACCATATTATTGCCTTATCTTGGCTTTACAAAAAACTGGGGATATCAAAATGAAACCGAACATCCGTTTACGGATTGGACATGCGAGAATGACTGCCGTACAACAACCAAATACATAGCCGATAATATTGCGTCCGGTATTTTTTCAACTATTCATGAAACGGGCCATGCATGGTATATGCATGATGTTGATCCGGCATATGATGGGTCGATTTTGTCATTTGGCATTTCCAGCGGCATGCATGAGAGTCAAAGCCGCTTCTGTGAAAATTACTTAGGCCGTCGGGCATCGTTCTGGGAATATCATTTTCCATGTTTACAGAAGATGTTTCCAGATCAGCTGAAAGAAGTTAGTTTGGATGCCTTTGTCTGCGGCATTAACGCAAGCAAGCCGTCGTTAGTTCGTACCGAAGCGGACGAGCTGACTTACCCGCTGCACATTGTTATCCGTTATGAAATTGAAAAAGGCATTTGTGACGGTACGATAGAGATTGATCATCTGGATGAAATATGGAACGGAATGTATAAGAAGTATCTTGGCCTGGATGTGCCAAATGATCGCGAAGGGATATTACAAGATGTTCATTGGAGTGCCGGCGAATTCGGCTATTTTCCGACGTATGCGCTCGGTTCCGCTTTTGCAGCACAATTTTTTGCAGCTATGCAGAAAGATCTGGATGTGGATGCGGCCTTGCGGGGAAATCATTATATGCAATGCATGGATTGGTTAAAAAAACATATTCATACGTATGGCTGCCGTTACGACGCGGAGAAGATTATGCAGATGGCGACGGGGGAATCGTTTGATCCGACATATTATCTGGATTATCTGGAAGAAAAATACAGCCGCTTGTACCATTTGCAAAAAGCATAAAGTCATTCTGAAAAGACAAAACCGCTTGCCTGAAAAGGAGAGACGGTTTTGTTTTTTTAGTGATGTTTTGTCTGACGGTAAAAATTCTATTTGTTTTACATCAAAATCCGCGAGAATCAAACGGCATCGATGCCAGCGTTTCATCTTTAAAATCTTGAAAGCGATTTTCGTAAATGGCACGTCGTGCGTCTTCCATCAGATGAATCAGAAAGCGCGTGTTATGAATGCTGGCCAGTCGCGTACCGAAGCCTTCGTTGCAGCGGAAAAGGTGATGCAGATAGGCTTTGGTATAGTTCTGACAGCAGTAGCAGTCACAATGCGGATCCAAAGCGGTGAAATCTTCTTGATAGCGAACCTTTTTGATATCAATGCGCCCCTGGGTTGTCATCAAGGCACCATGTCGAGCGATGCGTGTCGGCAAAACGCAATCACACATATCAATACCGTTGGAAACCGCATCCAAAAGATCATTGACTGCGCCAACGCCCATGAGATAGCGTGGTTTTTCCTCCGGCAGTTTTTCACAGGACATATGTACCATGCGTCGGAATACATCTTTGTCTTCACCTACGGAAGTACCGCCGACGGCATAACCGTCAAAGTTCATTTCAATCAGTTTTTCGGCGCAATAGTGGCGGAGATCTTCATGATCACCTCCCTGAACAATACCGAATAAGGCTTGTTCGTCCGCTCGCTGATCTGCTATTTTTCCGCGCTGTGCCCATCGCAAGGTTCTTTCCATGGACTGTTCGACATAGGCGCGTGAAGAGGGAAAGGGAATACATTCATCAAAGGACATCATGATATCTGCACCAATGCTGTTTTGAATTTGAATGGAAATTTCCGGTGACATAAAAAGACGATCACCATTTTGAGGATTACGAAAAGTGACTCCCTCTTCCATAATCTTTCGATTTTCGGATAAAGAGAATACCTGAAAGCCTCCCGAATCCGTTAGCATCGGCCCTTTATAATTCATGAAATGATGTATACCGTTGGCTTTTTGAAGAACAGTCTGACCGGGATGAAGCCACAGATGATAGGTATTGGCCAGGATAATTCCGGCGTTCATGGCATAGAGTTCTTCCGGAGACAGGAATTTAACGGTCGCTTTTGTACCGACAGGCATGAACATCGGTGTTTCTACATCCCCATGCAGGGTATGTAAAATCCCGGCACGGGCGCCGGATTGAGCACAGACATGTGTAATTTCAAATGACAGGGGTCGCTTCATAGCCGCTCACCTTTCTGCATATGCTTCACAAGTATAGCAGAACTGTAAATGATATAATATGCGCATGAAGTCGCAAATGATCCGTATGCGTAATATACCGGTGCCCAAGGAAAGAAGAACAGTACATATTCGCGTCAAGCCGACAGAGAAACTGATCATCGGTTTGCTCATCGGCATCGCCTTACTGTTTGGCCCAAGGCGTTTCAGTACGGTGGGCATGTTATTATGTTCCGTCTGTCTGTTTTCCTTTTTTCTTCCCGATCATGTGCTGGTTTCTTTTACTCCGGAATTTCTGATTTTATATAATCAGAAAGAAAGGGATAATGTATTTATCTGCTATTGGGATGAGATTGTGCAATGGCAATATGAATATCATCGGGCCAACGATCGTCTGGTTGTGACGCTGGTAGACGGCAGCAGCCAGAGTATAGAAATGTATGCGCGCTATCCGCTCGTCTGGTATATGCATAGATTTGCACCTAATAAAGAAATTCGAAGTGGGCGCATGAAAGGAAGATAAAAAATGAGTGAACGTCTGAATGCGGATGATCTGGATAAGTGTCGAAAAGCCATGCTGGATGAAGCGGCATACGATGAAATGTCCATGTTGTTTATGATGTTTGCCGATTCAACCCGGTTAAAAATCATGAATGCACTATTTACGCGTTCTTTGTGTGTCAGCGATTTATGCATGTTACTGCAGATGAGTCCCAGCGCAATTTCACATCAACTGGCCGGTTTGAAGAAAATAAAGCTGGTCAAATCGCGGAAAGAGGGGAAAATGGTGTACTACGCCATGGCGGATGAACATGTAAAAAATATCTGGAAGATGGCCTATGACCATATTCGGGAGTGAGAATGAAAATAACGGCCATTGATTTTGAAACAGCAAACAGTGATCCGGCATCGGTGTGCGCTGTCGGCGTTTCTACTTTAAGCCAGGAGGGAGAAGTGGAGGATGTCTATTATTCATTGATTCGCCCGGCTGCGGATGTTTCTTTTTTTTCACCATGGAATATACGTATCCACGGTATTCATCCGGAAGATGTAAAGAGTGCGCCCACGTTTGAAGAAGTATTCATGACTTTGCAGTTTTATTGCCAAGACGCATTAGTATGCGCGCACAATGCACAATTTGACATGCGGTGCATGATGTCCGCCTGCCGGCAAAGTGGAATTCTTTTGCCGTCCGTTCGATGGTTTGATACGGTGCAGCTTTCCCGGCACATGTGGCCCGCTCTTGCTCATCATCGCTTGAATGATGTATGCGATTTTCTGCACGTAGAGTTAAATCATCACAATGCATGCAGTGATGCACACGGCTGCCTGATGATCGTGGTTAATGCTATGGTGGTCAGCGGCGAATATGATATATGCAGGCTTTTAAGCAGGCGCCATGTTCCGATTCATATCATGAAATAAGAAAAAGGCGGCCAGTGCCGCCTTGAAGGACATTGCCATATAAAGAAATCAGTGATTGAGTTCTTTAAATCGCCGGCTCATCTCTTCAGCTTCTTTTTTATAATGTGCATAGAAGAACAGCCAGATAATAAAAGCAAATGCAATTTCTCCCAAAATGGTAAGCATAACGGTCAGCGGTCCTTTGTCTGCAGAAATCCAGCCGACAAGGAAGGCGGCGACAGTCATGACAATGCAGCCGATGCCCATATGCATCAAAACGCGAACGAGGAAGGGAATATTGTCATTCTCATACACAACAGATGGAATGCCGAAGCCCAAGCCGATTGCCAATGTGGCGACAGCCATTTTTGAAAAGGCGTAATTCGTTATTTGAAAATTTCCTTTGTAAATCATGTCAAATACAACGCCGATTAGAACAAAGAGAATGGCTGCAATGCCGATGGAGGTAAAGGTGCTGAATAAAATGTTGTTTTTCTTTTCTTTCATGATCAGTTCTCCTTCAGATACCCAAATACTTCTTTAAATTCGGTAGATACTTTCTGGAAACGTAGTCAGAAGCGCCGCTTTTTAACTTTAGCAATAAGGTACCGCTGAAGCCGGCTTCTACGCTTTGAACGCAAGAAAGCTTAATGACGGTCTGTTTTGAAATCTGCATGAACCCGCTTTTAAGCTGATTCAGCATTTCATACAGACGTTTTCTGGAATAATACTTCTTGGTGTCGGTGTAGATGACGGTGTATCCCCCTTCCACGCGTATCATATAAATCTCGTCTGGATTGATGACGACAAGTTGATCTTCGCTCTTCACGGTGATCGGGTTTTCATCCATTCCGATAAGATCAATCGTCTTTTGAATCTCTTCCGTCAGAATATCCGTATAAATAACGGCGTAAGGGGGAGAGAATTCTTTTGATAATTCCACACTGACTTTCATCTGCACCTTTGCCCGTCTCCTTTCTTGCTGATGCGATACTATAATATGTTTTTTTATTTGTCTCATGTTTTACGGTAAGATGCGTGAATTTTAAGGTAAGATGCAGAAAACGTATCAGGAATACAGTATTTTTGTTTATAAGGCAAGGTATAGGCTATTCTTGTTTTACAGGAATATGGAATGCGCTATAATATTTTTTGCAGAAAATAAGGGGATTGCATGGCTGAGTATGAAAATAACGCATTTTTCTGGCAGAAGCTGGATACGCTGTATCGATCAGGAACGATAGATATCGTTTATAGGCAAGGTGATCATCATCCGCAATTTGAAAATTTAATTTTTCCGGTTCATTGCGGGCAGTTACGTGATACAAACAATTTGCCGGACGGTGTTTCCGTATATCTTGGCAGTGAAAAACAGGGGAAGATATCGGCTTTGATTGTCGCAGTTGATATTTTACAAAAAGCGTTGGATGTGAAATTACTTGCCGGATGTAATGAGGAAGAAATTCTTGCGGTTTTGCGCTTTTTGAATCAGACGGATTTTCAGAAAACAATTTTGATCCGTCGTGGAAATACAGTGCCAAGCTGGGGTTATTCGGAGAGCGAGGCTTAGCAGAGCGTTGAGTCGACTCTGCTTTTTTGGTGTGAAAAACGGGTACGAAAAACCGGCTTTCAAAAAAAGCGTATAGTTTTTACGAGCGTTGAAAATCTGTGCTATGATCATGATCATGATCAGGCGCACACGTTCAATTGATTTATTAAACGGACCGATTGTTGAGCAGATTCTGCTCTTCTTTTTCCCGGTTCTTTTTGGTACGATTTTTCAGCAGCTGTATAATACCGTTGATGCGATTGTTGTCGGTAATTTTGTCGGCAAGCAGGCGTTAGCGGCAGTGGGTGGTTCAACAGGAACGATTATCAATCTTCTGGTCGGTTTTGTAACGGGGCTTTCGTCCGGAGCGACAGTTGTCATTGCGCAGTTTTATGGCGAAAACAACGCGGCCGGCGTCAAGAAAACGGTTGATTCGGGAATGTTTCTGGGCATTGTGCTGGGCTTTGTCATTATGATTTTCGGCTATATAACGGCGCCGAATATGCTGCGGATGCTGCAGGTTCCCAAGGAAATTTTTGCATACAGTCTGGCCTATATGCGCATTTATTATGTCGGTATGATTCCGACGATGATCTATAATACAGGCGCCGGCATTCTGCGGGCGATCGGCGATTCAAAACGCCCCTTATATTTTCTGATTGCCAGCTGTCTGACCAATATCCTATTGGATGTTTTATTTGTGACGGTGATTCCGCTGGGGATTCAAGGCGCCGCTTGGGCGACCGTTATTTCACAGGCGGTTTCCTGCGGTTTGACGCTCCGCGTTTTAGCACATACCTCACAAGCGATTCACTTTACTTTACGTGATGTGCGCTATGACAGCCAGATTTTAAAGCGGATCATGGTCATCGGATTACCTACCGGGATCCAGTCGGCGTTGTATAGCGTGGCCAATCTTTTTATCCAAACCATCATAAATGGCTTTGGTACAGATACAATTGCGGCATATACGGCCTTTGGCAAGATTGATGCAACATTCTGGAATACAAGCGGTGCTTTAGGTACGGCGGTATTGACTTTTACAGGGCAGAATTTTGGCGCGGGAAATATCAAGCGGGTGCGCGAGGGATTTCGCAAATCTCTGCTTATTTACGTAATCGGCGGCATGATGATCGTCAGCTTTTGCTGGGTGTCCGGCGAATGGCTGTTTCGTCTATTTACACCCGACCAACAGGTTATTGCCATCGGCATGTCGATCTTACACTTTTTGAGCCCTTGGTGGATTTGCTTCGCGTTGATCGAAGTTTATTCTTCGGGTATCCGTGCTTGCGGAGATTCGTTGATACCGATGCTGATAACCGCTTTAGGTATCGGTGCGTTTCGTATTGTCTGGATTGTGTTTTTCCCCGGCAAAATCTTATTCGATACCTTGATTTGTTATCCGGTCAGCTGGATTTTAACCGGTATCGTCTTTTGGCTTTATTATCTGCAGGGCGGCTGGCTGCGCCGATCATTGCAGCAACGCAACAAGTTATCTTCCATACATTGATTTAAGGAGCATACATGACAGAAATTGAAATATGGAATGCGATTGAATTAGGAGAATCGGCGAAAGAAGAGCTGATGGCGGCTATAAGAGAAATTAAGGGAGCGCTTGCCTTGGGATGGTGGGATATGTTTGGCGGCGGCCTTTTGGCGACCTTTTTGAAGCGGAGAAAGATGAAAGGAGCTATCGCCTATTTACAGCAGGCAAAAGACAAGATGAATCAGCTGAAGGATGAGATGAAGAATTTTAACGTTCCCTATTTAAATCAATACGAAGGCGGCACGATTCTTGAGTTGCTTGATTATCTGATGGGCGGAATAGCGGCAAATATTATTGTGCAGACACAAATTTCAGAAATAAGGAAAAGTGCAGAACGCGCACTGGAAGAATTGAATGTGGTTCTGGCTTATCTGCATGGTGAAGCGGATCAATTCTGAAAATTCATGCCGCGCCGTTTGTTGCATCCGGTTGCAGGCCCCAGCCCGCTTTGCTAAAATATAAATGTTGCAATGAACGAAAAGCAGTAGCAACATATTGCAGGATAGAGAGCTGACGGCAGGTGCAAGTCAGTATGTGATATTTGTGAACTCGTTTCGGGAGCGGCCGCTGGATGTTTGCAGCGCTATCAAGAAAACAACAGAGGGTGTATGAGAGCTTCATACAAACTAAGGTGGTACCGCGTTATGACGACGTCCTTAGAATGAGAAGACGTCGTTTTTTTGTGCAGGAAAAGGGAGAACAAAATGTACGATCATCAAAGTGTCGAAGCAAAATGGCAGAAGTATTGGGAAGACGAGCAGACCTTTAAAACCGATGCATATGATTTTTCAAAGCCAAAGTACTATGTCATGGATATGTTTCCGTATCCATCCGGTCAGGGCCTGCATGTCGGACATCCGGAAAGCTATACGGCAACCGACATCATTGCGCGTATGCGCCGGGCTCAAGGATACAATGTCATGCATCCGATGGGATTTGACGCGTTCGGTCTGCCAGCGGAGCAGTTTGCCCTAAAGACAGGACACCACCCCGGCGAGTTTACGTATCAGAATATTGATCATTTTCGGCAACAGTTGAAAATGCTGGGTTTCAGCTACGATTGGGATCGGGAAATACGGACATGCGATTCTTCGTATTACAAGTGGACACAATGGATTTTTCTACAGCTGTATAAAAGAGGACTGGCTTATGTAGCTCAAATGCCGGTGAACTGGTGCCCGCAGGAAAAAGCCGTGCTTGCCAATGAAGAAGTGATCGACGGCAAAAGTGAGCATGGTCATCCGGTTATCCGCCGGAACATGCGCCAGTGGGTTTTGAAGATCACCGCTTACGCTGAGGAACTGTTGAAAGATTTGGATGAGGTCGATTGGCCGGAATCAACGAAAGAGATGCAGCGCAACTGGATTGGCAAATCAAGTGGGGCGGAAGTTGTTTTCAAAGTAGCCGGGACAGATAAGGAATTTACGGTTTTTACGACCCGCTGCGATACGTTGTTCGGCGCGACGTACTGCATTATGGCGCCGGAACATCCGTTTGTTGATCTGATCACGACGGCCGCGCAGCGAGCCGAAGTGAATGCTTATAAAGAAGCAGTTTCCAAAAAAGCCGATCTGGAAAGAACGGCGCTCGGTAAAGAAAAAACCGGCGTATTTACAGGAGCTTATGCCGTTAATCCGGTTAACGGAAAGAAAATTCCCATTTGGATTGCGGACTATGTATTGGCTTCATATGGAACGGGCGCTATCATGGCCGTTCCGGCACATGATACACGTGACTATGCATTTGCTAAAAAATTCGGTCTTCCGATTATTCCGGTTCTTTCCGGGGGAGATATTGAGCATGAGGCCTTTGTCGAAGATGGTTTACATATCAACAGCGAATGGCTCAACGGATTAGATAAGCAGGCGGCCATTACGAAAATGCTTTCATGGCTTCAGGCGCATAAATGCGGAGGCCCCAAGGTGCAATATAAATTGCGGGACTGGCTTTTTTCACGGCAGCGCTATTGGGGAGAACCGATTCCAATTATTCATATGCAGGACGGTACATTGCGGGCGGTTGATGAAAATGATCTTCCCTTGGAACTTCCCGCTGTAACCAATTATCAGCCGGGAGAAGATGGGTCTTCGCCTTTGGCAAACGCCTTGGCTTGGCTGCAGGTAAAGATAAACGGCAATACGGGTATAAGAGAAACCAATACGATGCCGCAATGGGCGGGGTCCTGCTGGTATTATCTGCGCTATTTGGATCCGTATAATGAGAAACAATTGGCCGCTCCCGAACTGATTCGACATTGGATGCCGGTGGATCTCTATATCGGCGGTGCGGAACATGCCGTATTACATCTTTTATATGCGCGCTTCTGGTATAAAGTATTGCGTGACATTGGTGTTGTTTTCAATGATGAACCGTTTCAGAAGTTATACCATCAAGGCATGATTTTAGGCGAAAACGGCATCAAGATGTCCAAGTCGCTTGGCAACGTTGTCAACCCGGACGATTTGGTTAAGAGTCATGGTGCCGATGCTTTACGGTTGTATGAAATGTTCATGGGCCCGCTAAATGCGTCAAAGCCATGGTCGTCCAAAGGTATAGATGGTGCGCGACGCTGGCTGGAAAGAGTATATCGAATCGTGGAAGAAGGAAAGATGATTGTGGATGAGGAGACTTTAGATCTGGAATACAGTTATCATTTTACGGTGCAAAAGGTAACGGCAGATTACGAAGAGCTCAGCTTCAATACCGCTATTTCACAAATGATGATTTTCATCAATGATGTATATAAAGCCGGACATGTTTCACGTTCCATGATGGAAGGATTTATCAAGCTGATTGCCCCGATTGTGCCGCATCTGGGCGAAGAGATGTGGCAGCTTTTGACCGGTCGAAAGGGTATTTCTTTTGAAGCATGGCCGACTTATGATGCGTCCAGGCTTGTGCTGCAGGAGGTGACGATCGCCGTGCAGGTAAATGGAAAGATGCGCGGTCGGTTTTCGATCGCCAAAGGCAGCAATAATCAGGCAGTGCAGGAAGCGGCGATGAAACTGGAAGCGGTTTCGCGTCATCTGGAAGGGAAAAATATCAAAAAGGTTATTATTGTACCGGAAAAAATCATCAATATTATTGCCGGATAGTCAAAAATACCGGTGCTTTCCTTGCCATGGAGGCCATTTGGAACTGACGGCTCTGTTCCATATGTTTTTTGACTTGTGTTTTTGCTATAATGCCGTTGGCTATGGAAGACTTTAAGGTAACGATCGACAAATTTGAGGGACCGCTTGATCTGATGCTGCATCTGATCAAAGAAAAAGAACTTGATCTGTTTGATCTGGATATGAATGCGCTGAGTGATCAGTATATGAACTATCTGAATTCCATGCAGGAAATGCATTTGGAAGTAACCAGTACCTATTTGGTTGAGCTGGCCAGTCTGATTGAATATAAATCACGTAAACTTTTGCCTAAGGATGAGACGGAACTGGAAGACGACTATGAAGAAGATCCCAAGGAACGGCTGGTTCGACGCCTGCTTGAATATCAGCAATTCAAGGAAGTTTCAGCGGCTTTAAACGTCATGTTTGAGCAACGACAGGCCATGTATGCCAAGCCCTTGTCGGATATTGCGGAAACATGGATGAAAGAGCCGGATGAGATGCCGGTTCATGGGGATCCATATGATCTGCTTAAAGCGATGAAGCGCTGCTTAATGCGCATGCAGTTAACAAAGCCGATGGATGTTAAGTATACGCGGCGGGAAATTTCCATGGAAGAGAGGGAATTGCAGATCCGTGCCCGTCTTGCCACCTTGCCCGCGACGTTTCGCTTTGAACATTTATTGACGGATGTGAGTGATCAGCCGATGCTGATTGCGACATTTCTGGCTGTTTTGGATTTAGCCCGCCTGCATATGCTGGTATTTACGATTGATGAGAATGATGTGATCTGGTTTAGTAGAGGGATTGCGAATGATGGATGAAGAACATACGGAAACAATGAAAAATAACACGACTGAGGGGATGATATCCATATCGGAAACGGAAAAGAAAGAGGAAAGCGAGAACGCGGGGGATGAAAGGAATGACCTGGCCATTTTGGAAGGGCTGCTTTATATCGTCGGCGATGATGGGCTTACGGCCTTGCAGGCTGCTTCGGTATTGTCTCTTTCTGAAGAAAAAGTAAAAAACTTGCTGCAGGAGTTGATCGAAATGCACAATGATGCTTCACGGGGCGTGGAGTTACGAGAATTTGGCGGAATTTATCGTTTTTTTTCAAAACCGATTGTCAGCATATATGCGCAAAAGCTGTTTCAGATTGAAAAGCATGCCACCTTGTCACAAGCCGCCCTGGAAACATTGGCCATCATTGCTTATAAACAACCGATTACACGTGTTGAAATTGAAGAAATTCGCGGCGTCGGCGCAGATATGATGCTGCGGAAATTGCTGGCGCGTGATCTGATCAGAGAATCCGGCCGCTCCCAAGCACCGGGGAAACCGATTTTATATGAGGTGACCGATGAATTTATGAACAGTTTTAAACTGATGAGTTTGAAGGAACTGCCGGAGCTTCCCACGTTCAACAGTTCTGAGGATAATGGAGACGGAGATTTTCTGAAAGAATGAAAAAGCAATTTGAAACAGGGCTGGTGATCCTGTTGCTGGCGGGCTGCGGGCAGCCTGTGCCGCAAGCTGTTTCAACACCCGCCGCAAGCAATGAGGAATATGCCTGCCGTATGATGGATTTTTATGATTATTCTGCACCGGTACCGGCTTCGCCGGCCGTTGATGATACCTATTTTGATGATGTTTTGTTTGCCGGCGATTCACGGATGGGATCATTGGCATTATACGGGACACATGTCAATGCAGAAGTTGCTTATGTCACCAGCCTGAATCTGCTTTTGATTGACACGATGAAAGTGGATGAGCGGGATGATGGCGCAACCCTGATGGATATATTACAGGCAACAAACAAACTGGATATTTATTTGCTGTTCGGTATCAATGAAATTCGGAACGCAAATTTCAACGCGTTTAACGAGCAATATCAGATGATTTTGACCATGCTGCGAAAAAATAATCCCGCCGTCAATATCTATATTTTGCTGGCGTATCACCCGGATTATATTTCCAATCTTCCTGAGCCTGCGCTCAGCGAACATCTGCAGATGCTGAATGATGGGCTGCGGACGTTGGCCGCAAATAACTATGTGTACTATCTGGATTTGGATAATGGGCTGGACGACGAAGAGGGAACGATCAAAGACGAGTATGTGGCGGACGGCCTGCATTTTAATCCGGCCGGCGCACATGCCTTTGAGATGTATGTCGCCACACATGTGGTAAGAAAGGATATTTATGTTCAAAAAATTTGTGAGTAGTTTTCTGGTTTTGCTGATGTTGTGCGGATGCGGAAATGGCAGTGTGAAGAAAAATACAGCAGATTGTGCAACGCAGGCGGAGCAGATTGTCAAAGCGCTGGCGATGGAAGAGAAAATGGACGCTGTGCAAGGGCGGGTGATCCAAGGGTTGTTCTTTTTTGAAGATGATGTGATACAAGATCAGGCGCTTTATATTGCCAATGATAAAAGTGCCGATGTAGTTGGAGTTTTTATCGTGAGCAATATGGATTCAGCCAAAGCAAGCATTCAAACTTACTTGACGACGTTAAAAGCGCAGATGCAGAATTATTATCCGGATGAGGTATTTAAAATTGATAATGCCGTTGTTATGAACAATGATACGGAAGTTATTTTAATTATTGCCAATGATCTGGAAAAGGCAAAAGAAGAAGCGAAAACCCTTCTTGGTCAATAAGAAAATAGTTGAAGCAGGGAAGTATGATGAGCAAATCAGCTTCCTTTTAATGTGCTTTTCATTGTTTTGTGCAGGATAAAAAGCGAATGATCGGTGGTAAACCATCCTTCTTTTGCAAGTTCGGAAATCGCGCGGCTCATTGCGGAGCGATCAACAGAGAGATAATCTGCCAGCTGTTTGCGATCAAAGGGGATAGTGAAAGTGGAGCACTGCTGGCGACGGGCCTCATCCGTCAGATAACTGAGTACTTTAGAGCGCGTATCTGCTTGCGTAAGAACATGCTCACGTTTGGAAAGAAGCAGATTGCGGCGGGCAAACTCGTTGAGCATATTGCGGATAATCACGGTATGCCAGCGTTGAGAACCATCCAGATGGAACAGTTCTTTTAAGCCGATCCAAAGAACAACCGCGGCGGTTTCCGCTTCAATTCGCACATCGGCTATAGCTCCCCGTGTTTCGGCGATATCTTCGGCGAAGATGTTGCCTGGGAGAATTGTTTTCAGAACCGCCTTTTTGTTCCAATAGCTGATGCTTTGCACGGACAACGTTCCGTTGAGCAGGAGTCCCATGCGATATACGGGAGAGCCTTCCTTCAGGACAATCTGTCGGCTGCGATAGTGTTTCAGCTGCGTATCCAGAGTTTCCAAAAGATTATCAAAGTCCTCTTCTTCAATTCCTTTGAATAAAAGAGCTTTTTGAATAATCCGATCGGCGCGTTGAATGGCTGTCATATGCATTTCCGTTTCTCGTTGTATTTTACTATATAAAGGACAGGTCAAGGAATATATCATTTTTCATAGAATGCGAAACAGAAACAAGGCTTTGTATCTTCTGATTTTGGTAGAATAACAGAAGAAGGAGAACAAAAGAATGAATCAGGGCGAAAACAGAAAAGATTCGACAGATGAAAAGCTAGAGAAGATGTTCGGTCGCCATAAAGACGGAACCCCCTTAAAGCTGCAGCCGAATTCAGCCAGTCATATTAAAAAAATGATCGGCATTGTTTCGGGCAAGGGGGGAGTTGGCAAGAGCTTTGTAACAGCGGGATTAGCAAGTTTGATGCAAAAGCGCGGTTATCAGGCGGCCGTGCTGGATGGCGATATTACCGGTCCTTCGCAATGCAGAATGTTCAATATTCATGAAAAGCTGTACAGTAACGGCAAAATGGCCTATCCGGCGGTGTCTAAAAGCGGAGTACAGGTGATCAGTTCCAATATGATGCTGGACACAGATGATCAGCCGGTGATCTGGCGCGGCCCGGTTGTTTCAGGTATATTGCAGCAATTTTTACAGGAAGTATATTGGAAGAATGTTGATTATATGTTTGTTGATATGCCACCGGGAACCAGTGACGTACCGTTGACCGTTTTTCAACAATATCCGCTGGACGGCATTTTGATCGTGACTTCTCCACAGGATCTTGTCGCCGCCATTGTTGCCAAAGCCATGAATATGGCGAAGATGATGCATGTCCGCATGTTGGGCATCATTGAGAATATGAGCTATGTGGAATGTGATGCATGTGGAAATCATATATATATCTTCGGGCAGTCTCATGTGAAAGAAATTGCGCAAAAGTTTGAAGTGCCTGTCTTGGCTCAGATTCCCTTGCGGAAAAATACGGCCGCCATGGCGGATTGCGGAACGATTGAAGATATGGAAGTGCCGGAATTGGGAAAAATCTGCGATTATATTGAAAAAATATGAAAGGTGAAACATGCAGACAATACTGCTTTGTGATGATGAAGAAAATATCCGCCACATGATACGTAAATATGCGGAGTATGACGGTTTTGAGGTGGAAGAAGCAGCAGATGGTGAAGAAGCGCTCAAACTTGCCGATCAGAAAGTACCGGATCTGGTTATCATGGATGTCATGATGCCGGGAATGGACGGATTTGCGACATGTCGGCGGCTGCGTGAAAAATATGCGGATCTGCCTTTTATCATGTTGACGGCTCTGGATCAGGAGTACGATAAAATTCATGCGTTTCATATCGGCGTGGATGACTATGTGGTAAAACCGTTCAGTCCCCGGGAGCTGATGATGCGGATTCGTGCGATTTTACGTCGCAGCAGCAAAGACGGAAGCCATATCCGCCGCTTTGTGCAAGAAGGATTGGAAATCGACTTTGATGCCTATACGGTTCAAGTTGATCAGCATCCGGTTATGCTGTCCTTAAAGGAATTTGATTTGCTGGCCTTTTTGATCAGACATGGCGGTCAGGTCATGCCGCGTCAGCGGATTCTGCATGCAGTCTGGGGAGATGATTTTTATGGCGACGAGCGGACGCTGGATACGCATATCAAGCTTCTCAGAAAACAATTAGGACCATATAGCCGTTGGCTTTCAACGGTACGAGGAGTGGGGTATCGATTTGAAAAACAGGATATCACTGAAAAATAAAATTACATATTATTTAACTGTTTTTACATTGGGACTAATCGCTCTTCTGCTCTTATTTCAGACGGTGCTGCTTGCCCCTATGTATGAACGCTACAAAACGGCGGCAGCCGTAAAAGCCGGCGATCAGACGGTGGAGGCGCTTTTACATGATGACAATGACATATTGCTTGACAATATTTATCGCATCAGTGTTCAAAACGATGTATGTGTGCGCATTATGCGCAATGGAAGTGAACTGACGGCGGGGAATATCGGCTGTCCGCTGAACCGGCTTTCTGAAGAGGAAATACAGGAACAGATCATCAAAGCGCGGCAACAAGACAATCGGCATCTGGAGCAATATAGTATGGGATATACAGCTTCCCCAAACGATACGGAATTAAGAGCGTTATTATATACGCGTATCGTACAGACGGATGACACATACATGATTATCATGACTTCCAGCGGACTTTCTCCAATTGACGCTACGATCGTGACCTTGCGGATGCAGATTGGGTATATTGGCTTAATTGTGTTTGCGGCTATGCTTTTACTAGCATGGGTCATGGCACGTCATATTGTTCGTCCGCTTGCTTCCATCAATCGTGCTGCTAAAGAACTTGGTGAAGGGAAATATGGGGAGGTGAACACCAGACTTGAATATAAAGAGGCGGAAGAATTAAATCAGACCTTGCAGCAGGCGTCATCGGCGATTCAAAAGGCTGATAAAGCCAAGCGGGATCTGCTTTCCAATGTCTCGCATGATTTGCGAACACCACTGACGCTGATCAGCGGATACGGAAAGATGATGCAGGAATTACCGGATGAAAAAACGGATGAAAATTTACAGATTATTGTCGAGGAAGCCAAGCGCATGACGCTATTGGTCAATGACCTTCTGGATTTATCCGCCTTAGAAGCCGATCGCATTACATTGCATGAGGAAAATTTTGATCTTTGTGATCTGGTACGGGAAGAAACACGAAAATTTGAAGTATTCATGTCCCGCGAAATGTTTACCTTTTCCTTAGATGCATCGCACTCTCTGCCCGTAAAGGCCGATCGAAACCGCATGATTCAGGTGTTTTATAATCTATTGAGCAACGCCATTCATTATTCTGCCGATTCTCGTCATATCTGTATTCGTGCTTTTTGTCAAAACGGCATGGCGCACGTTGAAATCCAAGATTTTGGCAAGGGAATTGATATTGCCTGTCAGAAAGATATATGGGAGCGTTATTATAAAGTAGATCAGCAACATGCCCGCAATGTAACCGGAAGCGGTATCGGATTATCCATCGTGCGTGAAATTCTGGAAAAGCATCATGCGCAATATGGCGTTCAATCCCGTCCGGGATCAGGGAGCACATTCTGGTTTGCGCTGCCTTTGCTGAAGGATGCGCGTGTTGAATGATGCACCTTGGGCAAATATGGCTTGGGGATAAATTGCTGGATGCGTGGAAGGAAAAAAAGAAATGGCAATGATAGTAATGATAGCATGGCTGATTATTGATCAGGCGACAAAAATCGGCGTGCAGAAGGGGCTTATAGAGCATATGGAGGTCATTCCCGGATACTTTTATATTACCTATGTAAAAAATGATGGTGCGGCATGGAGCATATTGGCCGGGAAAACATTTTTGTTAATTTTGATTGCGATCGTGGCTTTGATCGTTTTGGGACGCTTGCTGTGGATGGCGCATGTTAAAAAACAGCGGATGATGGAATTTGCTCTTGCCAGTATGCTTGCAGGTGCCTTAGGAAATCTGATTGACCGTCTGCAGTTTGGATATGTGCGTGATTTTATGGAGTGGTATCCGTTTGGCTATCACTTTCCGATATTCAATATAGCGGATGTCGCATTGACGTTGGGAGTTATCTTATTGCTGATCATCAGCCTGCGGATGGAAAAAGAGGAGAGCAGACATGGCGATTGAACATTATACAGCTTCTCAAAGCGGTATCCGCATTGATAAATTTCTCAGTACGGCAGCAACCGGTTTATCCCGCTCTCGAATCGGCTCTCTTTGTCAACTCGGCCTTGTTTGTGTTAACGGCAAGGCGGTGAAAAGCTCCTATAAACTGCATATGGATGATCAGATTGAAGTGGATATTCCTGCGGATGAACCGCTGAATCTGGAAGCGGAAAATATCCCGCTGGATATTTTATATGAAGACGGCGATATCATTGTCATTAATAAGCCCAAGGGAATGATTGTTCATCCGGCTCCGGGCATGCATCAGGGCACTTTGGTGAACGCACTGTTATATCATTGTAAAGATCTTTCCGGCATCAATGGCATTATGCGGCCGGGAATTGTACATCGGATTGATAAGGATACGACCGGCTGTCTGGTTGTTTGTAAAAATGATTTTGCTCATACCGCCATTGCCCGTCAGCTTGAAAATAAGACATGTCGTCGGCAATATCAGGCGATCGTCGAGGGCGTTTTAACGGACGATAACGGAATGATTGACGCGCCGATCGGCCGTGATCCTCACGACCGTCAAAAGATGGCGGTCGTTGAAAATGGCAAAGAAGCGCGTACACATTTTCACGTATGCGAACGTTTTCTTTCTTCCACCTATATCACATGTGAGCTGGAAACCGGACGTACACATCAGATTCGGGTTCATATGCGCTTTATTCATCATCCGGTGATGGGTGATGAAAAATATGGCCGCGCTTGCCGCTATATGCCGCTTGAAGGACAGGCATTGCATGCCGGAAAGCTTGTTCTTTTACATCCGCGAACCGGGAAAGAGATGACATTTGAGGCGCCCTTACCGGTGTATTTTGAAGAGCTGTTAGCCGTGATACGAAAGGAAAGCCAATGAAGAAACCGGCCCCGCCATTTGTCAGCATTGCGGTGATCATCGTTTGCCTGCTTGTAACGGCCGCGATTCATCTGCTTCCGTTTCCGGGAACGATACATGAAACTGCCATTTTTTTCGGCGCATTTTATAAACCGTTTATTTTATGTGGCGAATGGTATCGCTTTTTGACAGCCGGTTTTATTCATATTGCGCCGATGCATTTGATGATGAATATGCTGGCACTTTATATGCTGGGGGCGATGATTGAGCGCTTGTATGGCCCTTGGCGTTTTTTATTCCTGTTGATCAGCTCCAGCATCTGCAGTTATCTTTTTCTGTTTTGCATGAGTGGAAACATATTGGCAGTCGGTCTTTCAGGCGGTATCTACGGCTTATTGGCCGCGGCTGTTTTTCAGGTTATAAAAATACGCGGATGGCGCTATCCGCCATTACGACGCGCCATGACAGAAACACTTGTGCTGAATGGCATCATCAATTTTTTGCCGGGTGTTGCCTGGCAGGGACATCTGGGCGGTTTTTTAGGCGGTTTGCTGCTGGCGATCAGCTTAAATAAAGAATTTTTGGAAGGAACATTACGAAAACATGCGGCGATTGCATTGACATTGTTATGCGTTATGATGGGAACTGCTGTAGCGCTGAACTGGAGAATACCGAATGACGCGCCCGTGTACGTGCAAACGGATGCGTATGTTTTACAGGGCATGGAACAATATGGGCGAAGTGCCTACGCTGAAGAAATGGCGAAAAAGCTGGATCTTCTGTATGGCGTGCATATTCTGGAAAGAGGAGTGATGAGATGAAAAAACGTTCACGAGATGAAATATTGACATGGGATGAATACTTTATGGGGCTGGCGCATTTAAGTGCATTACGTTCCAAGGATCCTTCCACGCAAGTGGGGGCGGCCATTGTTGATAGGAATCATCGGGTTGTTTCTGTGGGCTATAACGGATTTCCGACCGGCTGCAGTGATGACGAATTTCCATGGGCGCGTGAAGAACAGGGATTGAACAGTAAATATCTGTATGTTGTTCACGCCGAACTGAATGCCATTTTGAACGCACCGCGCACATTGCAGGACTGCACATTATATGTATCGCTGTTTCCTTGTAATGAATGTGCTAAGGCAATCATTCAGGCAGGGATCAAACGGATTGTATATGAATCGGATAAATATGCAGATACGACCGCGACAAAAGCATCTAAGCGCATGTTGGAAGCGGCCGGAGTAGCGCTGGCTCGTATTCCGCACACCATTCGTCTGCATGTTGAAAAATTAGAAAACCCGGAAGGAAAGCAATGATCGGTATTGATCTTTTGAATCTTGAGCGTGTACGGCTGAATGAAGCTTTGATCCAACATGTACTGACGGAAAAAGAGCAGGCCGCTTTTATAAAATTGCGCACAGAGGCACAGCGTATTGCTTTTTTGGGTGGGAGAATATGTGCGAAGGAGGCATTGTTTAAGGCAACACAAGACCCTGCGTATCTTACGTTCAGTATTTTAAATGATGCATCCGGGAAACCGTATGTCGACGGACATCCGGAAATGGAAATCAGCATTGCTCATGAAGCGGCTATGGCGGTCGCCATCGTATTGGTTCGTGCGTGAATAGAGGAGCATTTAGCGGTCAGCCGGTTTGTTATAATGGACAGCGGCAGGAGAGGGCGATGAAGATTGGGATTATATCACTGGGGTGCGCAAAGAATCTGGTAGATACGGAGAATTTATTAGGCGTATTGCAGGCTGGCGGGCAGGAGTTTACAACGGCTTATCAGGATGCCGAAGCGATTATTATCAATACGTGTGGTTTTATTTCGGCGGCTAAAGAAGAAGCACTTTCAACAATGGAAGATGTTTTAGCGCTGAAAGGAAAGAAATTGAAAAAGATTGTGGTGATGGGATGTCTGGCAACGCGATATAAACAAGAACTGATTGAAAATTTTCCGGAAATAGATCGCTTTATTTCGTTAAGTGAATATGATCATATCGGTTCCATCTTATCTGAAGTACTCAACGTTCCGATTGCCAACGTCTATGGTAAAGCGCCGCGGGTTTTATCGGGGAAACCATGGATGGCTTATGTACGAATTGCCGACGGGTGTGACAATTGTTGTGCATATTGTGCAATTCCTTCTATTCGTGGAAAGTTTCGGTCTCGAAGTGAAGAAAGTATAGAAGCGGAATGTAAAGCATTGATCGCTTCAGGAGTAAAGGAAATCAATCTGATCGCTCAAGACTCTTCCATGTATGGGATTGACCTGGATGGGCGTCAGCATTTAGCTCATCTGCTGCATATCTTGAATCGGTTAGACGGGATACACTGGATTCGTGTTTTATATTTGTATCCGGATGAAATTCCGGATGATCTGATTGATGCGATGCGCACTTGTGAACATGTACTTCCATATTTTGATATTCCCATTCAACATGGAAGCGATCATATGCTCACCGCCATGCATCGTCGCGGCAGCCGTAAGCTGATCATGAATCGTTGTGCAGCAATTCGTAAACAGATTCCAAAGGCGATATTGCGGACAACGTTGATCTGCGGTTTTCCGGGTGAAAGTGAGGAAGATCATCAGCTGAATCTTTCTTTAGTCAAGCAGCTGCATTGGGATCATCTGGGAGTTTTTACCTATTCACATGAAGAGGGAACACCCGGTGCGGCTTTAAAGGATGATGTTGATGCCGAAATGAAAGAAACGCGCAAGGCGGAAATTATGCAGACGCAGATGCGGCTGGTTCAAGAGGATCGTAAGAAAATGATCGGCCGGACGGAGGAAGTTTTGATTGAGGGCAGAAATAATCTGACCGAGATGTACACGGGCCGTTCTGCATTTTACGCTCCGGATGGTGTAGATGGAATGGTGATGGTGAAAAGCGATCATATGCACAAAGCAGGAGATATGATTTTTGTTCGATATGTTCGTGTTTCCGGATCAAATTTAATAGGGGAAGAAATACAGAAAGGGAAAATATGAAAAAGGAAATGCTGCAAAAATATGCCCGGCTGCTGGTTCGGGTTGGCGTGGCTATTCAAAAAGGACAGATTTTGGTTATTTCAGCGCCGGTTGAGCAGTATATGTTTGTCCGGCTTGTGGAAGAGCAGGCGTATCTTACCGGTGCGGGTGGGGTTGAGGTGAACTGGGAAGACGGCATGCTGCGTCGTTTCGCCTTACAACATGAAGCAGATGAGCGCGTGCAGACAGTCATGCCTTGGGTTGTGTCTCGCAAAGAGCAGCAGCAGAAAGAAGGTGCCGCCTTTTTGCGAATTAATATGCCGGATCCTGATCTGTTATCCGGTTTGGATGATAAAAAAGTTGCGGCACAGACCAAAGCGACACGTCAGGCTTTTCAGCATTTGGAAGGTTATCTTCTAGGCAATCATGGACAATGGTGCGTTGCGGCAGTCAGCGCTCCGGCATGGGCGCATAAGATTTTTCCGCATGAACCGGTCGAGGAGGCGGTCGATCACTTGTGGGAAGTTATTTTCAAAACTGTTCGACTGGATGCAGATCATGATCCGTTGGAAGCATGGGAACAGCATAATGCGTATATTCACGCGCATTGCGCATTTTTAAATGAAGCGGCTTTTTCTTATCTGCATTTTGAAAATGAACTGGGAACAGATCTGACGGTTCATCTGCCGCAGGGACATATCTGGGGCGGCGGCAGTGCAAAGGCGCTTGATAATGGCGCGGTTTTTCAGCCGAATATGCCGACCGAAGAGGTTTTTACGACGCCGCATCGTCTTCATGTGGACGGTATCGTGTATGCTTCCAGGCCGCTGGTCTATCAACAGCGCGTGATAGAGAACTTCTGGCTTCGTTTCAAAAATGGTGTCGTTGTGGATTATGCGTGTGAAAAAGGAAAAGAAGTGTTGGAGGAAATTCTTGCGGCGGATGAGCATTCACGATCATTAGGCGAGGTCGCTTTGGTGCCGTATGATTCGCCGATTTCCCGGATGCCGTTTTTATTTTACGATACATTGTTTGATGAAAATGCTTCTTGTCATCTGGCGCTGGGCACTTCTTATCCCGGGCAGATTCAGGGTGGTGAAAAAATGAGTCGAGAAGAACTGCTTGCCCATGGCGGCAATGTTTCTCTTGTGCATGTCGATTTTATGTTCGGTTCACGTTTGATGCAGGTTATCGGGTATAAAGCGGACGGCACTGCGGTGACGATATTTCATGATGGGAATTTTGTTATTTGATCGGGTATATTGAGGAATGGAATGTATCATATTTCAGATTTAAAAAAATTCAGTATCTGTCCGCGATTGTATATATTGGAAAAAGAAAATCCCCGGCCACCTTTACCGCCGTTTATTCGTTTGCATCAAACGGTCGGTACACTGGCGGTGGAAAAACTGCATATTGCTATGGAACAGGCGTTTATCGGTCATGCAGGGGATGACGAAAAAAAGGCGCGGATGGCCATGCAGACAAGTAAATGGTTAATTCAGGCACGATTTGAGGCGGATTCTTTGCGGATAAAGGTACCATTCATGCATCGTGTTGATCAGGCATGGGATGTTTATTTTCTAAGTCTCAGTCTTTATCCGTCAGCAAAGGATAATATATTGTATGGTCAATCAATTATCTGGGTATTGAAACAAAATGGCATCGTGATCAGAAATATACAAGTGATCCATCTGAATGCGGAATATGTGCGGAAGGGTAAATTGGAGGCGGAAAAGTTATTTACGGTGTCTGCGTATTTTTATAATGCGCATCATCATCCGACCGTTCTGATCAAAGAAGCGATTGATCATGCCGAGGAGAATCCAGCTAGGATAATGCGTCAGATTGAGCGTATTTCTACCTGTGCTTATCCGTCGGCGATTTATAATGCGCATTGTTGCGGGCGTTCAATATGCCGGTTTTATTCGTCATGTTTTCCATTGGAAGCCAAAGCGCCTGCTAACAGCATTCTGACGCTTAATGGTACATCTGATCGATATGCGATGTGGAAAGAAAACAGAACGGTGTTAAAAAAAGCCGATCCCGGCCGGATTGCGGGTACACCGCAGCAGTATGCGGAAATCATGGCGGATCGTAAGGGTGGACAGTTTGTTGATCGGCTCGCCTTATGTGCATGGCTTTCACAACTCAAGCCGCCGATCAGCTTTCTGGATTTTGAGTGGGAACGGTATGCATTGCCGCCTTATGACGGTATGCGTCCGCTTGGCGTTTTACCGTTTGCATACAGTCTGCATGTTCAGAAACAAAATAGAATATTAACGCATACATTTTTTCTTTCTGTTCACGATGATCGTGAAAAAATGATTCAGTCTCTGTTGCAGGAAATTCCTGCCCAAGGGTCCGTGGTTGCTTATAATGCCGTCGGGGCGGAGATGATTCGGATACAGGAGCTGGCCGAACAGTTTCCAAAGTATGAAACGGCATTATGGAAATTG
>CAUTVM010000005.1:0-42212 GCA_963541855.1 uncultured Erysipelotrichaceae bacterium | reverse complement strand
CCCGCAACCTTTTGATTCGTAGTCAAATGCTCTATCCAGTTGAGCTATCGGCGCAAATACACAACTGCATTCTACGTTCTCACGTGCCCTCATAATACCATACTTTTTATTCCGCGCAACGTCTTTAGAGATGACTTGTCAAAAATATTTCAATACCGATGGAAACCAAAATGACCCCGCCAAGAAAATTAGCCCGTGAAGCCAGACGCATCCCTAATGAACGCCCAAGCCTTAATCCGACTATGCAGATGACAAACGTCGTCAGTGCAATGAGCAGTGTGGCGATGAGCGCCATCATGAATGTATAAGACGCAATCGTAAAGCCAACCGATAAAGCATCAATCGAAGTTGCGATCCCCTGCATGAACAACGTTCCCCGGCCCGTATTTTCCTTTTTTTCTAAATGTGGAAGAAGACCCTCATAGATCATCTTGCCGCCAATGTATGACAGCAGTAAAAACGCCATCCAGGGAATCAATTTTGCAAATACATTAAAATATTGCGCAAGCGTATGAACTAAAAACCATCCCATTAATGGCATCAAAAACTGAAATCCTGCAAAAACGCCGGAGATTGATACCATTCTTCGCCTTGACATCCTCGGTTCATTCATGCCGTCCGCCAGTGAAACTGAAAAGGCATCCATAGCCAGCCCCGCGCCCAGAAGAATGCTGTTTACCAAAAAAACCGCATTCAATTCCATACACTCCTCCTGCATCTGTCCCCTGTAAATTCTCTTTATGACCACATCAATCTATGCAGTCAAGAAAAAACATGCCCATAGGCCCTTCTCTTTTCCATCTATCCGGCATGCTTTTTATATTTTTATTTCTTTTTCCCCTGTTTATCAACCGCTTCAATCCGGGCCTGTATGGACTCTTGATTCCCACAGTAATAATGTTTTATGACCTGCATGTTTTCATCAAACTCATATACCAGCGGAACACCGGTCGGAATATTGACGGCAACAATTTGCTCTGGACTCAAATGATCCAGATACATGACCAACGAACGTAATGAATTTCCATGGGCGACAACCAGAACCCTCTTACCTGCCTTCATATCCTTGCTGATGGTTTCTTCAAAATACGGAACGGTACGTTCCACCGTTTTTTCCAGACTTTCTGTCAGCGGAAGAAGCGTCGCATCAACCTGCCGATATGCAATCTGATTCTTCGGCGCACGTTCATCATTTTCCATCAAAGCGGGCGGTTCCACATTATAGGAACGCCGCCAGATATGTACCTGTTCCTCCCCGTATTTTTCAGCCGTTTCCGCTTTATTAAGCCCCTGCAAAGCACCATAATGCCTCTCATTCAGCTTCCATGACTTATACACCGGCAGCCATGCACGATCCATTTCATCCAATACGTAAGCCAGCGTATGAATCGCACGCTTTAAATATGACGTATAGCAGACGTCAAAATCAAAACCTTCCGTTTTCAGCAGCTCGCCTGCCTGCTTTGCTTCCAGGCGGCCTTTTTCCGAAAGATCCACATCTGTCCAGCCTGTAAAAAGATTCAGTTTATTCCATTCGCTTTCACCATGTCGCAATAATACAAGTTTCATTCTGAACGGTTCCTCCAATCAGCTACAACCAACAGATTATCTTTTTTTCATAAAAAAGCAATCAAAACGCATCATGCAATGTGAAACGCATCATGAATTTGAGCTTCCTGCCCTAAAACAAGCAATGTTGAACCGGGTAATAAAACCGTATCGGCCGTAATATTCATATCCAGTTTTCCATGCTCACGGATGCCGAGAATATTGATGCCGTATTTTGCCCGGATATTGATTTTACCGATCGGTTTCCCTTCCCAATTCGACGGTGTATGAATCTCAAAGATTGAATATCCGTTGTCTAATTCAATATAATTTGAAATCATATCCGAACTGCATCGGATTGCCGTCCAGTTCGCCAGCTCGCGTTCCGGGAAAACAACTTCATCTGCACCGTTCCGTAATAAAAATTTCTCCTGCGTTTTTCCGGTTGCCCGCGAAATAACATATCGGGCGCCAAGATCTTTAAGCAAAGCTGTTGTCTCCAGCGAAGCCATAAAATCATCGCCAATGGCTACGATACATACATCATAATTGCCGATCCCCAACGAGCGCATAAATTCTTCATTCGTCGAATTACCGATCTGTGCATTCGTTACGATGTTCAATACCTTATTGACATGCTCTTCATTATGATCAATTGCCATGACCTGAATATTCAGCTCATTCAGCTTTGCCGCCGTATAGCGCCCAAAGCGTCCTAACCCGATCAACAGAACTGTACGCATTTCAACCCCTCCTTTATCCGACGATGACATTTTCCGTCGGTAATGATGCCGTATATGTTTCCAAGCGGGTCTTGGCCGCATAAGCCAAAGTCAGTCCGCCGACACGCCCGATAAACATCAAAAGAATAAGAACGATATGACTGATAGTACATAACGAAGGTGTAATGCCCATTGTCAAGCCAACCGTTCCGACAGCGGAAGCAGTCTCAAACATCGCCGCCAATAACGGCACATGATCCAACTGTGCAATCAGCATGGCACCCCCCAGAAACAAAATCATATACAGCATAAAAATGGCAATCGCGTTGTTTATCGCTTCCTGCGCAATACGCCGATGAAAACATTGCGGATATCGCTCTCTCTTCAAAGCGGCCCAAAGCCACCCCATCAGCACAACCGCCGTCGTCGTCTTCATTCCGCCGGCAGTTGAACCGGGTGAGCCGCCAATCAGCATCAGTATGATCATCACCAAAATACCGTTATCCGACAATTTCAGCAAATCTGCCGTATTGAACCCCGCCGTGCGTGTCGTTGCCGACTGAAATATGGACATCCAAATTCTTTCGCCGCCCGATCCATACCCATATTCAACGAAATAAAATAAAGCCGCCGGGACGACAAGCAAAAACAGTGATGCAAACAAAATGATTTTTGTCTGCAGCTTGAAACGCTGAAAATGAAAATGATTTCGCAACATATCGTTCCATGTTAAAAAGCCAAGACCGCCGCCCACAATCAACACAATGATCGTTATATTAACAATCGGATTTCCCGCATACGATGTCAAAGAAGAAAACTTTTCCTTGATGCCCATCAGATCAAATCCTGCATTACAAAATGCCGATATCGAATGAAAGCAGGCATACCATATTCCTTTGCCTAAGCCAAATTCCGGAACAAAAACAAACGACAGGGCAAGCGCCCCGACAAACTCCATCAAAAAAACAAATTTCACAATAAAACACGTCAACTTCACAATTCCGCCGATCTGCTCAGAAGAAACAGAATATCGCATCAGATTTCGCTGCCGAAGGTCAATTTTTCCTCCCGCCGCCATGACGGCCATAATCATGATGGTCGCGACGCCCATACCCCCGATCTGAATCAGCATTAAAATAACAAACTGACCAAACAGTGACCAATGCGTCGCCGTATCCACCAAAATTAACCCGGTTACGCAGACCGCTGAAGCAGCCGTAAATAAAGCGGTCAGAAAATCCGTTGCCCTTTGTGCATTGGAAGAAATCGGCAGACATAAAAGAAGCGTTCCCGTTAAAATCACCGCCGCAAATCCGAAAGCGATGATCTGAAATGTTGTCAGCCGCAATAATCCTTTGTGCACCATTCCAGCCTCCCATATGGTTACAGCGCTTTATTTTATACCATCGTGTCAAAGCCGCCAAGGCGGTTTACCTAACCAAGCGCAATATCCAACGCCAGCATCAAGGTAAAACCGATCGCGAAAAAGATGACGCCGATATTGGAATGCTTCCCTTCCGCCATTTCCGGAACAAGTTCTTCCACAACCACATACAACATGGCTCCGGCCGCAAAACCAAGCAAGTACGGCATCATCGGTACAATCATTTTTGTAAGTAAAAGTGTAATGATACCGCCAAGGATGGGCTCTACAGCTCCGGAAAGTACACCATCCGTAAATGCTTTCCAACGCGTTTCTCCTTTGGCATGCAAAGGCAGTGAAATAATCGCTCCTTCCGGGAAATTCTGAATGGCGATGCCGATCGCCAAGGCCAGCGCACTGCCTAAAGCAATATAGGCATTTCCCTGTATCCAGCCCGCTAAAACAACACCGACCGCCATCCCTTCCGGAATATTATGAATGATCACAGCCAACACCATCATCGTCGTCTGCTGCAGATTGGTCTTCAATCCCTCCGGTTCTTCACTATGCAGATGCAGATGCGGAATCAGACGATCCAGCGCCAAAAGGAAAAATGTACCCAGCCAAAATCCAAGAACTGCCGGTACGAATGACAATACGCCCTCAGCCGCTTCCTGCTTCATTGCCGGTATCAATAATGACCAGATGGAGGCAGCCACCATAACGCCGGCCGCAAAACCGGATAAAATCTTTTCCGTTGTAAAGCTCAGTTTCTTTTTCATGAAAAAGACGCATGCCGAACCAAGCGATGTGCCCAAAAAAGGTATCAATAATATCCAGAAAATCATGTTATTCATAAAAACCCCTCTTAATCGGCTTTATTATCCTATAAGAATAACCAATCTGCGCAAATCATGCTCAAAACAGTACAATAACTTTAGGGTAAGGAGGAAGCAGAAATCATGTCCGCATTCGATCTTTCTAAACGCTGGTGTTTTTATTTTAATGAAATTTCCAAAATTCCTCGTGCTTCCCGGCACGAAGCGGCCATTGCCGATTATGTCCTGCAGTTTGGTCAAACGCATCACCTTTTTGTTCAGCAAGATCAATGGGGAAATACGATCTTACGCAAACCGGGAAGCCAAGGCCACGAACATAGCCCATGGCTCATGTTGCAGGCACATATGGACATGGTGTGTGCCAAAACACCGGACAGTACACACGATTTTGCAAAAGATCCTCTGGATCTTTATGTGGAAAATGGAGAATTACGGGCCCGTAATACAACCTTAGGAGCCGATGACGGCGTGGGCGTTGCATATATGCTGGCCATTTTGGAAGATGATCATCTGACACATCCGCCATTGGAATGTGTTTTTACCGTCATGGAGGAAATCGGTCTGGAAGGTGCACTCCATATGACGCCTGATCAAATTCTGTCTCGACGAATTATTTCTCTGGATGGCGGCAGCGAAACTTCCACCATGTGCTGTGCAGCCGGAGGAATTAAAGGATACGTTCAACAGCCGCTTAAAAAGACAGCCGCCATTTATGCGCATGGCCTTCACATTACGATTGACGGTCTTGCGGGCGGTCATAGCGGTATCGCCATTCATCAGGGACATGCTAACGCCATCTGTCTAGGTCATCGATTTCTTTATCGTTTGAAAACCGCATCCGTTCCATTTGAACTTTGTTCTTTTCAAGGCGGTACAGCCGATAACTCGATTCCTCAGCGTTGCGATATAACCGTCAATACGGATCACCCTGAGGCACTTCAACATATTCTGAAACAATTCAACAAAGATATAGCATCCGAGTTTTGTGACCGTGATACTGCTATTTCCATGCGCGTTGAACGTATACCTGCTGACGCTTCCGCTTTTTCATCCGCATGCATGCGCAATCTGCTGAATCTGATCTGCATGATTCCTGACGGTGTTTCGGCATTTCATATTCCGCTGCATATTCCTTCTGCCTCCAATAACATTGGTCTTTTAACACAGAAAGAAGATCATTTGGAACTTTGGTTCCGTATCCGCGGCCTATTGAACAGTATGATGGATGAGCTGTTATGCAAAATCAAAACGGCAGCTTCTTATACCAATGGTGACGTACGTGTCATCATCCGCTATCCGGGATGGAACTACAACGGCTCTTCTCCTTTACGTGATACATACAGTAAAGTCATTCAGCGCCTCTATGGCTATCCGGCAAAAGTTGAAGGATCTCATGGCGGTAACGAAACCGGCGTTTGGGCAGGTCTGCATCCGGATGCCGATATCCTTTCCATCGGTTCCATAGAGCAGGATTTCCACACGCCGCAGGAACATTTAAATTTGGAAGCCTTCGACCGCATGTACCATCAGCTTGTTGCATTGCTTGCCGAATTGTCATAAAAAAACCCGGATATTTCCGGATTTTTTTTGACTATCAGAAAACTTCATTAAACGGTTTGAAGTATGCCTGGGGATGAGCACATACCGGACAAACTTTGGGTGCCGTTTTGGAAACCACGATATGTCCGCAATTCATGCAAATCCATGTCGTTTCTTCAACGCGAGTGAACGCTTCGCCTTTTTCTAATATTCCGGCAACTTCGTTATAGCGCGCTTCATGCCGTTTCTCAATATCGCCTACCATGCGCATCTTAGCCGCGATTTCCGGAAAGCCTTCTTCTTGCGCAACTTCTGCAAAATGCTTGTACATATCTGTCCATTCGTAATTTTCACCGGCCGCCGCCTGATGCAGATTATCAAGCGTCTCATGTACATCCCCGCCCTGCAGATATTTAAACCATATCTTTGCGTGTGCAGTCTCGTTATGCGCGGTCTCGGCAAATACATTGGCAATTTCCACATAGCCTTCTTTTTTGGCCTTACTGGAGAAATAACCATATTTCATCGCCGCCTGGCTTTCGCCGGCAAAAGCTGTCTGCAGATTCTTCTCTGTCTGTGTCCCTTTCAACTCTTTCATCATGAATGTCCTCCTGATTCGTACTATAGCACAACTTGCCTTCGGTACAAGAGACCTTCTGATACGATCTGCTCAAGTTTTTGCACAATCTTCCAAATTAATCCAGATTCAATCGACGATCCAAAATAAACCATGCCAACAGTCCATGCATAACCGTATAGCCCATCAACACTACATTCATTCCCCATTCTGTCGATTCAATACCGGAATGCAGATTTACTGCATTGCTGATAGTTCCCATGATGACCAGCAGCATAACAAAAGCGATAACACTTGTTATAAAACGATGCGAAGAAGACAGATGTCCGACAGCAATTGCCGCATATATGACACTTGTCAAAGTTGTAATCAGCAGTGAAACACTCAGAAGCTCTCGGAAAAAAGCCACAAAGTCTTTGACGGACCAGCCACTTCGCGCCAAGGCATTCATACATTGCCGCATGAATTCCTCAAGCGAAATTCCTTGCATTCCAAGCAAAGTGATGATGCAAAAACTCAGACCGATTCCAAACAGCCAGAGAAAACTCCATATTAATGAAAGCAGTATCTTTTCAAAAATGTGCGTCATCGTCGAAACCGGCAGTGAAAACATCAGATAGCCCTGCTTGCCCAGAAGATTCTGATTAAATCGCTGTACAATCATATAGATCACCATACCCATCGATGCAAAGAAGGTCGCGACAAACAGGATAATCAAAAAGGCGATCATCTTGGGAACATTTACTCCCGGGTCTACATCGATAAAAAACGTATATGGATTATTCAGGCCGATCAAAACGGATAGAATCAACAAAGCTCCCAATACCGGCCACATCGTCCGGCCGATTGAACGCATATCATATTTCAATAATTTCATTAACATGCAAATACCTCCCGGAAATACGCATCTACACTTTTGCCCTGCTCACTGCGAATTTCATCTACCGTTTTATGTAATGCAATTTTTCCATTTTTAAGAAATACTGCTTCATCCAGCACGGACTCCACATCCGCAATCAAATGCGTAGAAATAATAACCAGCGCGTCTTTTGAATAGTTCGAAATAATCGTATGCAGAATATAGTCGCGCGCGGCCGGATCCACACCGCCAATCGGTTCATCCAGAAAATACACCTTTGCCTGCCGGCTCATTGTCAAAATCAGCTGCATTTTTTCCCGCGTTCCCTTGGACATCTTTTTTAGCGGCATTTTCGGATCAATCCCCAATGTCTGAATCATCTGCGCAGCTCTGTTTCGATCAAAGTCGGCAAAGAAATCCTGATAAAATTTCAAAAGATCCGGCGCCTGCATCCAATCTTGCAAAAACTCACAATCAGGAAGATATGAAACGATGCTCTTGGTTAATATTCCGGGTTTTTCACCATGAATGGTCAAATCACCCATCGTCGGCTGTAAAAGACGATTAGCTATTTTAATCAACGTCGTTTTTCCACTTCCATTCGGCCCTAACAGGCCGACAATTTTACCCTCATCCAGCTGCAGATCTATATGATCCAACGCTGTCAGATTTCCATATTTTTTTGTCAATCCATGACATTCCAGAATACTCATTTCCCCTCCTCCATGCGTTTTGCAATGGCTTTTTGAATATTTTCATCTGCCAGTCCAAGTTCTCTTAAATGTCGGAGCATTTCATCAATGTACGTTTTTCCGAGATTTTCTTTCAGCCTCTCCAATACGGCCGCATCCTGACATACATAACGCCCGCTCGTCCTTTCCGTATATAAAATTCCGCTTCTTTCCAATTCGGCAAATACACGTTGCACCGTATTGGGATTGACGCCCGCTTCCAAGGCGAGTTCTCGTACAGACGGCATTTTTTCGCCGGGCTTATACGTCTGATTGGCAATCCGCATACTCATGATATCTATCATCTGCAAATAGATCGGCCGATCATTGTCAAACTTCCATGACATGTTGTCTCCTTTCTGTATTAGAACACTAGTACACTGGTATAGTAACACAATATGCCGCTTTGTCAATCAAAAAATGCATGATTTCTCACGCATTCTTGTCCTGTTGAATTTTTTTATCCAGCCATTTTTGCAAAACGACCGCATTATTATGTAATGTATCCTTACTGCCATACAGCAGCGTCACATTTCCTTTGGACAGAAGGTTTTTTACTTTTTCAATGATTGCGCCTTGATCGGGGTTTGTTTCCAGCTCCTGTATATACTGATCCGCAAACATTGAAAATGACGACGGATGCGCATGAAACCACCTTCGCAGTTCCCCGGACGGTGCTGCTTCCTTCATCCAAAGAGTTAATTCTGCATCTTCTTTTTTCAGCCCTCGTGCCCACAGACGGTCAACAAAAACACGAGCGCCATCCGTTTTTTTCGGTTCTTCATAAATACGACGGATCTGTATTTGAAACATATTTTCTCCTCACTTTTCGAAATGCTGCCGAGCTTTTTCCATATCCTGAACAAGTTCCAACGTGCCTAGATATTCCCCATTTTGCCCTCGCAAGGCACAATAAGATATCAGAATAGGGCGCTTTGGCACCCACATTTCCATCTTATCACGTGCACCGGATTTAAAATCCGCAATCAGCTTTTTAACGATCGGCCGGATGGCCAATGGATGGCAATCATATACCGAATGTCCTAAGGCCAACTTTGGCCGTACAAATATTTTTCCGAAGTTTGTAAAAAAGCGATTGGTATCCTGCGCATCAATTAATGTCACATCCATAGGCAGCACCGTAAAAAATGCCGTCAGCTGCGGTAAAGACATTTCCCCAAACGGCGTCTTCAAAAGCTGATTATCAACCTTCATTTCCTGCTTCTGTTGTAAACTGCGGGCGGCAGCCTCTTCCCAAAGCGGATAAGAATCCGTAAAAACCGGGCCGATTTCGCGCATATCTCGATCCACATCCATCCACTCCTGTTCATGAATATGTTCTAAAGCCAACGGGAAAAGGATATTTTCCTCTTTATAGATCATTTCTCTGATTCTTGTCGTCAGCTTTCGTATATCCTCCATATCTTTAGGCGTTACCTGTTGTTCAATAGATGAGGCAAGACGTGATGCTTCTTTTTTCAGCTCATCATCTACGCCCCACATCACGGTTGCAGGGCCGTCATATCCTCGACGCTCCAATAACGGCATAATCGTTTCTTCCTTGATGCTGTATAGCTGACGTATCGCCTTCAGTTTTACCAAAGAAGTAAAAAGCACAGCACAATCGCCGCTGAGATCTTTTTCAATTACATTCAAAACTTCTCCCAATGCCTCATTTTCCCGCTTCAATAAGCAAACCGGGTGCCCTGCGGGAAGGTTTGCTCCTGCATCCTGTACATGCTCTGCCTCCATATGACCGTGAAATAAGGCCGAATGCAAATCACACAGCTTTTGCACCTGCTCATGCGGCATCCCTTCTTTGAGCAGCTGTTGCTCCGCAGCGATGATCGTCTCCGATGAAACGTCTTTGTATGTATGCAGAAAATCCTGTCGTACTTTTCCCATATCTTCGCCCGCGTTCAATCGTTCCAATAGTTTTTTCAGCTGATTCACAGAAGTGTTTGCACTTGTAAACTGATAGCCTGCTCTATCCAGTTTTCTTTCCATCTCGTCAAAATCCAAATGCATATGCGTGAGTGCATCCCGTAATGTAACACGACGCCCAGCTGTCTCTGTCATCATCGGTATCGCCAGCTTCGTCAATCCGGCTTCAATCAATGTCGTCTTTAATTCCGGATATTCTTTCAGCAATTTATAGATCGTCTGATCCGGATCGATTTTTTTCTTTTCCATTTCTTTGTTCCTTTCTAAAAACTGAAATTTTCTTGCGCCTATATTTTTGAATGCCTGATGTTCACTCTTTCTTCAATATCCGAATGCCATTATATATGGTCTTTCCATGTTACCGGTCAAATTTGATTCTCTCCCCCTTTTTATGTCAACCATATACATATGGATTACGCTAAAACGCGAATGGTACCTTCCCGCAAAAATCTTCGCATAGAATCTTAAGACGAAGTGAAATGTACTTATGCTAAAATAGGAACGTACTAATGAAATGAGGTTACGCATGGCAAAAAAAGACTTTATGAGCGAATTGGCAAAGGAAGTTCAGGCCAAAAAGCAGGGCGATCTTGCAGAAACGGAGCCTGCCGTTCATCGCCAGCCCGTGGAAGATCCCGTATTGGACCCGGTGGACACAATAAAAAACGAAAGCGGGACTTCTTCCACTGAAATACGCAGTGAAAATCCGGACTCTTTCCGTGAAGAAAAACGCGTACTCATTGAAAAGCCCAAACGCAAAATCAAAAAATCGTTGCTGATAACAAGCATTTCTCTGGGAATTATAGCGATCAGTCTTTTCATCTATTTTGTCTTTGTGCCGAAAATCATCATGCCGGATTTTGTCAACGGAACAGAATATGATCATACATTGACTGGTGTTTCCAACTGGGCACGCCAATATAAAATGTCCTCTTCCGCCATTGCGCAAAGTGACCCCGAATACAGCGATACAGTTGCCAAAGGCATGATACTTCGCCAATCCGTTCCGGCCGGAAAGCGTATCAAACCGGATACGCCGATTACTTTTACACTTTCCGACGGGCCGGATCCAAGCATTCGGGTTTCGCTTCCGGATATTCAGTCTATGACTAAAGATGAACTGGATGCTTGGGCTAAGGAAAACCATCTGCTGAAATATAAAGCGACGACGCAATACAGCGATACGATTGCCGACGGGAAAGTGATCCGTTATGAAGTAAAAGGCGACGAGTCGAGCTTTACGCGCGGCACTGCTTTGAATATTTTCATCTCTAAAGGCAAAGCGCCGGCAACACAGGTAACGGTTGAAAGTTTTGTTAAAAAACCCTTTACCGAAGCCAATGCATGGGCAAGTCAGAAAAAAGTCATCGCGGAAAAGGTCGAGGTGAATTCTGCAACCGTAGAAGCCGGAACCGTCATCAGTCAATCAATCGCTGCCGGTCAAACGATGGATCAAGGAGCCACCATCACCTTTACCGTTTCCAAAGGCAAAGGGCTTGTCATTCCCAATCTCATCGGTTTCTCAGCTGAACAACTGGAAGTCTGGAAAGCAAATAAAGATGTTAGCAGCGTCGTCACAATTATCTCGCGAAAAGTATTCAATGAAGCACCTGCAGGAAACGTCATCGCCCAATCAATCAAACCGGGAACGACGGTGGACAGCGGTACTGTCTTAGAAGTAACAGAATCTTTATATTTACCGATTTTGCAGACAAGCACGACAGAATGGATCGGCAAGAATTATCTTGAGCTCAAAGCCTGGGTCGATAAACAGAATTCTCAAGGCGCAAGAATTCAGGCGGGCGAATATGGAGACTTTGCGAAACGGCAGTATAGTCCAGATGTACCGAAGGACGGAATCATTGAAATCGCCTGTTCATTTGGAACATCTTCCGCAGGCAACGGATGCGAGCGCCCGTTAACACTGGATGCGCGGATTGCCTATCGTGTATCCTTAGGCCCGGATCCCAGTCTGCCAACACCGACTCCCTCCCCCACTCCTACACCAACGCCCACCCCTACACCACGGTGATTAACCGATATTTTGCTTATTATTGACCAAGCATGGTTTCTGCTAAAAGCCATGCTTTTTTACGCTTTGCAGCTCTTGTTCAAAAACATCACTGTTTTTTATCTCTCCGCCAAAGATCAAAGTCATGGTAATGACACGCATTTTTGCAAACAATATTTATCTCCTCGCCTTATTCTTAAGCAATCTTAAAAATTTTCTAAGAAAAACCTAAATCACAAGTCTTTAAAATATATTTTTTTCTTTTACAATTGGATTTGATCCAAAAATACCTATAGGAGGGCATGCATAATGGCTCTGTTCAAGAAAAAACCTTTAAATGAAGAAAAACTCGATGAAATGGAAGTTGAAGATATCGAAGAAGATGCAAAGGAAGAAGAAACAAAAACAGCGGAAACAAAAGAAGGCGGAAAAAAATTTCACTTTCCAAAAATTAAACTGACGAAGAAAAAGATAGCGATCCTTGTCGTCGCGGCTGCTGTTCTTTTCGGCCTTTTTCACCATTTCACAAAAAAAGATGCCAAAACTGATAATGCCGCTTCTTTGGATTATGCCCGGACAGTCATCCTGAAAAAGGGAAATCTTGATGATACCGTCAGTGTTTCCGGTACGGTCGCTTCCGGAACCGTGACGACGGTCATGTCCACCGTAACGACATCAAAGGTGATTTCGGTTAATGTAAAAGTCGGCGATACCGTTAAAAAAGGAGATACGATTGCCGTTCTGGATTCATCCAGTATTGATAAACAGATCGCCGATCGCCGCAAGGCCATTGATGAGGCAAATAAAACTCTGCGCGATGCGGCAAATTCGGCTAAAACAAATTCTGATCGGGCCGGTGACACGCGGAATGATACGGTTGCCCAGCAGGATAAAGCGGTTGCCGATGCGCAAAAAGATTTAAACGATGCCAAAGCCACATTTAATACAGCAAATACCGAGCGTACCAATGCCGTTAATGATTTTAATAACGCCAATTTGCAGATCGCTCCGATAGCAACAGAACTGGAAGCCAAAAAGCTCGCCTTACAGCAGGCTTACGATGCATGGCAAGCCGCATGGGAAGCCAATAAAATCACACCTATGACTCCTCCGCCGGCAGATAAGGTTGAAAATGATAGTGATTATATTGCAAGAAAAGCGGAACTGGATCTGGCACAGGCAAATTATGATGCGGCGGTGTTAAATTATCAAATTGACGCATTGCAGAAAGCCGCAAACAGTGCAGACACCGCTTTAACAGCCGCACGCAATGCATTGGATCTGGCCCAAAAAAGCTATGATGCGGCCGTGGCAGCACGAAACAATGCCGTCAAGGCGGCAGACAATGCAGCGGCGGACGCCAAAAAAGCTGCAGATTCAGCTTTAGATAAGGTAAAGCAAGGCACCGATTCCGGTGATTTACAGGATTTGCTTAAGAAAAAGGCGGAATGCACATTGAAAGCGGAAAGCGACGGTCAGGTAACAGAATTAAATGCAACCGTCGGCTCGGTTCCTAAAGATATCATTGCCAAAATCCAATCGACTGATCAGCTGATCTTCAAAGTTACCATTCCCGAAGCAGACATCAACCGCGTCAAGCCCGGCCTTGAAGTCAAAATTACAGCCGATTCGATTAAAACGCCGGCCGAAGGAATTTTGACGAATATTTCGCCGACAGCTGAAACCTCCGGTGATGCATCTTCCGGAAGTGCTCAAAGTGCCGCCGGCTACAGCGCAGAAGTCCAGATCAAAAACAGTGAAGGGCTGCATATCGGTACCAAGGCAAAGGGCATGATTATTGTCTCCAGCAAAAAGAACGTCTTCTTTGTTCCCATTGATGCGATAGGTACGGATGAGTCGGGGAAAAGCTACATCCGTGTGAAACAAAGCGACGGTTCCTTTAAAAATGTCACGGTTGAAACCGGCGCTTCGAATGACCAAAATATTGAAATAGAAGGCTCTGCATTGCAGGAAGGCATGGAAGTTCTTGCAGATGCAGATTATGAAGATATAAAAAACAACATTTCGGGAGGAAGTAATGTCTTCTAGTAAGCCTTTGATCCGGATGGAGAATATTGTTAAAACCTACAATATCGGAAAACCCAATGAGCTTGAAGTTCTGCATGGTATCAATCTGCATGTTCATAAAGGAGAATTTGTTGCCATCGTCGGTGAATCGGGTTCCGGCAAATCCACCTTGATGAATATCATCGGTGTTCTGGATCAGCCCACTAAAGGAACCTATGTATTGGATGATATCAAAATCAAAAATGCTTCCAAGGATGAAATGAGCAGGATCCGCAATCGGAAGATCGGCTTCATCTTCCAGAACTTCAATCTCATCGGCCGCACCACCGCTTTAGCCAATGTTGAACTGCCGATGCTTTATGCCGGGATTCCTGCTAAAGAACGTCACGAGCGGGCAATTCAATTATTATCCATGGTCGGCATGAAGGACCGCATGGAGCATGAACCCAATGAGCTTTCCGGCGGTCAGAAGCAGCGTGTGGCCATTGCCCGCAGTCTTGCCAATGAACCGTCAATCCTTTTGGCAGATGAACCAACCGGCGCTTTGGATTCGCAAACCAGCGAAACGGTCATGCATATTTTTCACCAACTGCATGATGAAGGAAAGACGATTGTCTTTATTACGCATAACCGTGATCTTGCCAAAGAATGTCCACGAATTATCACACTGATGGACGGTCAGATCACGCATGATACAGGAGAGGTTTTTTAATGGAAAATATCCGTCTTGCTTTAAATTCCCTGAAAGCCAATAAAATGCGCTCCATCCTGACCATGCTGGGTATTATTATCGGCATCGGCAGTGTTATTGCTATTGTGACCTTGGGTGATTCACTCTCCAATAACGTCAATAAGCAGTTTGCCGATTTCGGTGGTAAAAATGTTTCCGTCGGCCTGCAGGCCAAGCCGCAGGTTCAACTCGACGCCGAAGGAAACCCGATTGAAACACCGACGCCGAATCCGAGCGAAGAAGAAATGGATATGGGGTACGGAATGGGCTATGGAGACATGGCCGATTATAAAGAACCATCGGAAAGTGATCTGATCACACCGGAAATGATCGAAGCCTATGAAAAAAAATTCAAAGGCGCCGTGCAGGCTGTCTCTCTTTCTGAAGATATAGGAACGGATAGTCTGACAAACGGCCATAATAAAACCAGTGCTCACTTATTGGGCATCAACACCGGCTATATTGTTACAAACAAACTGGAATTGATCACCGGACGTTGGCTTCGCAAAAATGATCTTACGGAAATTCGCAAGGTTGCACTTGTCTCCGAAAAATTCATCACTGCTTATTTCGGCCGTGATGCACAGCCTGAGAAACATATCGGAGATACGATTACACCTGTAATCGGCTCAACGACAACCCCGTTGACCATTGTCGGCATCTATAAAACACCGCAAAACGGTGGATATACATTCGAAAACGGATCCAGCGATGTATTTATACCGATTACCTTAGGCAGGCAGTTAACCGGCCGTGCTGACGGTTATAGCCATATCACCATCGCCCCTGCCGATGAAGTTGATGCTAAACAATTCATGCAGCAGACAGGTGCTTTTTTCAAGAGTTATTACATGCAGAATAAAGACTTCGATATTCAGGTGGTAAGTAATGAAAGATATCTGAAATCCATGAACGAAACCATGGATAAAGTGAAGCTGATCATCGGCGCTATCGCCGCCATTTCTCTATTGGTCGGCGGCATCGGTGTCATGAATATCATGATGGTATCCGTCACCGAACGGACACGGGAAATCGGCGTCCGCATGGCCCTTGGTGCAAAACAGCGCACGATTATGATGCAGTTTGTCACCGAAGCTGCTGTAATCTGCGCTATCGGCGGTATACTCGGTGTACTATTAGGAATCGGAATCGGTTCAACAGCTGCTCAGCTCACCGGATTTCCGGCTTTCCCTTCCTTGACCGCCATTATTGTCGCCGTCTCCTTCTCCATGGCCATTGGCGTTTTCTTCGGCTGGTATCCTGCTAAAAAAGCCGCCAATCTTGATCCTATTGATGCTTTACGTTATGAATAAATCATACCGAAGATTAACTGATCGCAGTTGATCTTTTTCATATACTTTTACTTCTGCCAGCTTCAACAAAAAAGGACTTTTATCTCCCATAAACTATAGAGACATTCGTCCTTCATTTTCGATATTTGCAAATTGGTGCTTTAATAGGATGCCAGCTTTTCCGTAATAATCTGAGCAAACCGCTCGCGATCAACATCCATCAGAACATCCACATGACGATCTGTAAACTTTTGATCACTCCAGATGTCGGTAACCGTTCTTCCGCGAGCCGGTAAAGAATGGATTTCTGTATATACGCCACAATGCTCCGCCCGGAAAAGATCAGGATATACCGTATAAAGAATCGGTACGACATCATGCGGCACAAACCGATCCGCCCAACCGTCGCACTCCATGAAAGCTATTGCTTTTTGGACAGCTGCACAAAGAAATTCTGATACTGCCGTCTTTTTTTCGAAAATCCGATCCAGCTCCTCTTCCTTCAGATAAGCTTTCATCGTAACATCCAATCCTGCCATGACAATCGGAATGCCGGACAGGAAAACTCCCTGCGCAGCTTCAGGATCCACATAAATGTTAAATTCTGCACATGGCGTTTTATTTCCGCCCTCAGCCGCTCCGCCCATCATGATGATGCGTTTGATATACTTTCCGAAATCATGATATTTGGCAATCGCCAGCGCAATATTGGTTAAAGGCCCTAACGCGATAACTTCCAATTCCCCCGGATGTTTTTTTGCCGCCTCATACAGAGCATCAAACCCCCTTTTTGTTTCCAAAGGTTCTTGGCTATCAGCAATTACCGCCCCGCCAAGGCCATCTTCCCCGTGCACATAATAGGCTGGTTCCAATGTAGTCATTAATGGTTTTTGCGCCCCCGGATACACCGGAACAGAGCGCTTCGCCAAAGCCGTTACTGCCCGCGCATTGCGGAAAGTTTTTTCCTGTTCCACATTTCCGCACACGGCGGAAATACCGACAATATCCAGCTGCTCCAGCTGAAATGCGACCAGCAATGCTAAAGCGTCATCTACACCCGTATCCGTATCAATCCAAACCGGAATTTTATCAGCCATCAATTTCCACCTCCCGTCCATCATAGGCATGACATGCTTCGACCAGATACTGCACAAATTTCTCCCGATCAACATCCAGCATAATCTTTGTATCCGGTGATTTCCCCTGCTCAATAATGGTCGCTCCGCGTGTAAATTCGCCATGGGTATCCACACATATATGTGCTTGTTTAAAGGTAAAGATTTCCGGATGAACAAGACCCATAACCGCACATGGATCATGCAGCGGGGAACCTGCCCAGCCAAGCTCCTGATGATGGATAAAGAAAAACTTAAGCCACCCTGCAACAATGTCTCCAACCTGATTGCCGACCGCCGCAAATTTTTTCTGATCTTCCGGATAAATCAATGCCCGTTCCGTCACATCCAATCCGGCCATCAAAATCGGCAAGCCGGATGCAAATACGATCTGTGCCGCCTCGGGGTCTTCGATAATATTATATTCAGCAGCCGGTGTCCAATTTCCCGATCGAATACCGCCGCCCATAATCGCAATTTGCTCAATTTTATTTTTCAACTCCGGATGTGCAAGCAGTAACGCTGCCGTATTTGTCTGCGGACCGGTCGCAATAATCGTAACCGCTTCTTTGCTTTCCCTTAGTACATCCGCCATCAGTTCCACTGCCGTCCGCTGATCCAGCGGCCGATCCGGTTTTGGCAAAGCCGGCCCATCCAAACCGGATTCGCCATGAAAATTACTGCCCGAAATATATGGACATAATAGCGGTCGGTGTGCGCCTTCCGCAATCGGCGCCGCAATACCGGCAAGAGCGCAGATGCGGCGTGCATTAAAGGTCACCTTTTCAATCGTCTGATTTCCCGCCACACTGGTAACGGCCCGAATATCAAATGCCCCGCAAGCCTGCGCATACACCCAAGCAATAGCGTCATCATGGCCCGGATCGCCATCTAAAATAATCGGTGTTTTTTTCATGATTCTTCCTCTCTATCCCGCCTTTGTAATCGCCGCGGCGGAATGTGCCTTCTTTTCCTTATTTCGTTTCATAAGGGCGAAGACTACCAGACCGATAATCGTTACGATATACGGAATGGGTGAAACCAGATTGGAATCGACACCCGTCGCCGATACCTTGATGGAAAGCGCTTGAGCAAAACCGAAGATCAATGCTGATAACATGGAGCCCACCGGTTCTCCACCTCCCATGGCCTGCGCGGCCAGCGCAATAAAACCGCGTCCGGCCACCATGTTCTGTGACCAGCCCATGGCGTAATACATCGACATATAGGCACCTGCAAGACCGGCCAATATGCCGCCGATCATCGTCGCGATATACTTAATCTTCAAGACACTGACACCTACGGATGAGGCCGCATGCGGATTTTCACCAACCGAACGGATATTCAGTCCCAGTGGTGTTTTATATAATAAAACGCCGGTCAGCCACACAAACAGAAACGCCAGATAGGTCAGAATGCAGTGTCCCGAAAAAACAGCACCGATGAGCGGAATCTGACGCACAAGCGGAATATTCCAGGATGGAATCTGCATGCTGGCCATGATCAATCCTGTCGTCGATGTCATCTGTCGGCCTTGGGTAATTCCGGTAATCATCTTCACCAGAAACAAAGTTCCCCCACCGCCGATCATATTGACTGCCGTACCGGCAAGAATAATATTCGTCTTCAGATTGAAGGCGAAAAAACCCATAAGCAACGAGGTCAAAATACCGGAAATAATAGCCGCGCATAACCCCCAGAACCAAGAATTTGTATAATAAGCAGTCAAAGACCCGAACAAAGCGGAAAGCATCATTGTTCCTTCCAGACCGATATTGGAAACGCCCGCTTTTTCACCGATCACGGCTGCCAAAGTCACTAACAAAATCGGCGTTGTAATGCGTAAAATCGCAAAGAAGAAATCCGTTGATAAAATCATCTGTAACATGTCTAGGCCCCCTTCTTCTGCGCCGCAATATCTTCTTCGGTGCTCTTGACAACAAGTCTCTGCCGATAGTGAGCCATGAAGTGTTCGGCCGCAAAGAACAGGAAGATTACCGCTTGCAGGATATCAATCAACTGTGCCGGTACCGCTGAATATGTTGACATCAGAGAACACCCCTTTGCCAGATAGGACATGAAGAATGCCGCAAACGGCACATATGCCGGATTGTTTCCGGAAAGAATGGCAACGGTAAAACCCGTCCAACCGTATCCCGGTAATGCCATCCAGTCATAGGCCGTATAGCGCCCCAGTATTTCAATGCCGCCGCCCATTCCGGCTAAGACGCCGCCAAGCACCTGCGCCATAATAATGATCCCTGCCACATTAAGACCGGAATAGCGCGAAAACTGCTCATTAATACCGATCATACGAATTCCGTATCCCCATTTTGTGCGATACATGAAATACCAGATTATAATCGTAACCACAATAGCGATGATAAATCCCCATGATAATTTAGAACCATTATCAACTAACTGTGGTAAAGCCGCACCCTCTTGAAACGGATAAGATTGAATCTGGCCTTTATTTTTATCGGCAAGATACGTATTCATCAAATATAGAATAATAAACTGCACCACATAATTCAGCATCAAAGAGTTGACCATCTCCGACACATTCAGCTTCGCCTTCAAAACCGCCGGAATATACAGCAGAATCCCGGTTGCCAAAGCGCCCGCCGCAATGGCCGCAAGCGGCAGAATAATCGGTGGCAGCGGAGCATAAATCGCCACCATTGAAGTCACAAAAGCGCCCAGCATGATGCCGCCTTCTCCACCCAGATTAAACTGCTTGGCCGAAAACATGACGCATGTCGCAAGACCCGTAAACATGATCGGAATCATGCTTGCAAGGATATCGGTAAAGCTTTTAGAACTAAATGATCCGTTTCCCTTAAAAAGCGGTGATATCAGCATGTAGCGCAAAGAGTGTCCCGCATCCGCAATACGCGCGCCTAAGGAAGTTCCCTCTGTTCCCAACACGATCAGAATAAAGGCAATCAGTAAAGCGATTCCAATCGCGCAGACATTACGCACCAATGAGAAAAGAAATGCTCTCTTCTTATTCATGGCAAGCCCTCCGAATTTCTTCTGACGTTTGTTTCTTTAAACCTAACATATACTGTCCCATCATTTCGTCTGTCAATTTGGAAGTATCATCAAAATACGCCGTAATCTGACCGCCATACATAACGATCAGACTGTCGCTGAGTTCCATGACTTCATTCAGATCGGCGGAAATCAATAAAACCGCGATACCCGAACGACTTAGTTCAACAAGTTTTCGGCGAATAAACGACGTTGCTCCGACATCAATACCGCGGGTTGGCTGATCAGCGATAATCAGATGCGGCTCATTTGAAAACTCACGAGCTACGACCACTTTTTGGATATTTCCGCCCGAAAGGCTCTGCACCAGTGTGTTGCGATCTTTGCACAACACCGTATAATCCTTAATCAAACGATCCGCTTCTGCATGCATGGCCTTCATATCAAACAGACATCCCCGATTATATTTCGGATTTGCAGAACGATCGGAAAGCAGATTTTCTTCTACGCTTGCCGCGGCGGCAATGCCATACAGCATACGATCTTCCGGAATCAGTGAAATATGATGTTCACGCAGCTGATGCTGGTTCATACCCAGAATCTGTGTTCCGTTTACCTGTATGGAGCCGGCATTGGGTGTATTAAAGCTGTAAAGCATATCCGCCAGCTCTTTTTGCCCATTCCCCTCAACGCCCGCGATACCCAGAATTTCTCCTTTGCGAACGGAAAAAGAAACTTTATCCAGCATTTTCTTATTCCACTCATTGACATATTCAAGATCACGCACGCGCAGAACTTCCGCTCCGGGCTGTGCCGTTGGTTTGTCTATTTTCAAGACAACGTCTCGACCAACCATCAGACGCGAAATAGAAGCCGGATCTTGCTGATCCGTATCATAGACACCCATGCTGCGGCCGCCCCGCAAAATCGTCATCCGATCGGTTATCTCCATGATTTCATTCAGTTTATGAGAGATAAATATGATGGTGAATCCCTGCTTTTTTAAAGCCAGCAGCTGTTCAAACAGTTCTGCGGTTTCCTGTGCCGTCAAGACGGCCGTAGGTTCATCAAGAATCAAAATGTTTGCGCCTCGAACAAGCGCTTTAAGAATTTCGACCTTCTGCTTCATGCCCACCGGAATATCCGCCACGCGGGCTGAAGCATCAACCTTCAGATTAAATCGGGCAGAATACTCTTCCGTAATGGTCAATGCCTTTTTATGATCAATAAACAGTCCTTTGGTCGGAACCATACCCAGAACAATATTTTCCGCAACTGAAAGACTGGGAACAAGCATGAAATGCTGGTGTACCATCCCGATACCTTTCGCAATGGCAATTCCGGGTGAGGTCAGATGAACTTTTTCGTCATTGATTAAAATTTCACCTTCGGTTGGCTGTTCCAAACCGAAAAGCATCTTCATCAAGGTACTTTTCCCGGCTCCGTTTTCTCCCATCAAGGCATGAATTTCACCTTTACGTACATTAAAATCTACATTCTGATTCGCTGCACAGCCGTTGGGGTATACCTTGGTTATACCTCTCATTTGTACGGCATATGTTTCGCTCATACGTTAAACTCCTTTTTCTCTTATCACAACGTCCATTTAAGAAACAAAGGAGGCACCAGCCTCCTTTATGTTTTCTGGATGTTTTTGTGTATTTGCGCCTATGCGCGATCAAGGACGAACCGATTCACGCAAATCCGTTACGGCCTTATTTCCTTCTTCCGTCAATGCGGTTGGAACTTCAATCGCACCGGATTTGACATTTTCAATCGCCTCAGCGACTTTCTTCTGAATCTCTTCCGGAACATACTTGGCGTAGTTCTTATCCGTCACAATGCCGACGCCGTCTTCCTTAAGACCAAGAGAAATTTCCGTACCCCAGTATTCCTTGCCGGCGTCCATCTGATCGACAAACCAAATCAGAGAATTACCGATATTCTTGAGTCCCGATGTCAAGGTGATTTCCGCAAGATCCGGTGAAAGCGTCAACTCCTGATCTGAATCTACGCCGATAAACCATGCGCCGTGATTTTCAAGTGCCGCTTCAACCGCGCCATTGCCCGCATTTCCGGCAACACCCCAGATGATATCAACCTTGTTATCATTGATCATGGACAACGCATATTCCTTCGCCGCCGCTGTATCGACATATGAATTTGTATAACGTGTATCAATCTTTACTTCCGGATCAACCGCCTGCGCACCGGTAATGAACCCATAGAGGAAATCATTGATAACCGGACTGTCAATACCGCCGACAAAACCCAGAACCTTTTCCGGATTGATATCCTTTAAAGAAGTATCCTGCGTCTGCAAAGCCGCAAATGTACCGACAATGTAACCCAGTTCATTTTGTTTATAGGTTATATTGACGACGTTCTTGCTTTGTCCGGCATAGGTATTGTCATCAAAAATCAGATAATGCTGATCAGGATTCTTATCCGCAACTTCCTTAAGATAATCCGGCATCTGATAAGTACCGCAGATAATCAGATCATATTCACCCGAATCGGAAACTTCATACAGTGTCGATAACCATGTCGGTTTATCTTTATCCGTGCCGCCCATTTCAATGGTCTTCAACTTAATGCGGCCATCATCACGCAGTTTCTCCAGACCTGCTTCTGCCGAATCAAAGAAAGATTTATCACCAAGATTTCCGTTCACCAGATAAGCGATGTTATAAACTTTCCCCTTATCCGCCTGCTCGCTGCTCTTGGCGGAATCATCTGTTTTTGCCGTTCCGCCACCGCACCCTGCCAGAAGCGCGACTGTTAAAAGTGATGCTAAAATCTTTTTCATGCCAATCTCCTTTTAAATGATCTCCTTAGTTTTTACGCGATTTCATCCGCCGAGCATACCCTCCAGAATAGATATGCTAGCGCTTTCATCACTATTTAACATAATACAACACCAAGGGTTGATGTCAATATAGTTTACCCGTCAGGTCCGGTTGACGAATCCGCTTGATTGTGTTTATGCTCATGGAAAAGAGGATACCGCATGCCGCAAAATCATTTCCCCAAAATTGATCTGCATTTGCATCTGGACGGCTCTTTCCGACTGCAAACATTATGGGAATTAGCCAAACAGCGCCACATCTCTATGCCGACACAAACGCCGGAAGATTTTGATCTCTGGATCCGCCGGCATGCGGAAGCCAGATCCGTCAATGAATATCTGAAAATGTTTGCATATCCGTTAGCCGTCATGCAAGATGAGGAATCCCTTACGCGTATAACAAAAGAATTGGTGGCCGATCTGCAACAACAGGGTTTATCCTACGCCGAAATTCGCTTTGCCCCTCAATTGCATACCCGCCTTGGGCTCACGCAAGAAGAGGTGCTGCTAGCCGTCTTAAAAGGTCTGCATGCTCCTCATTCCATACTTGTCGGCATCATTACCTGCATGATGTCCATCGGCGATGCGGCAAGTAATTATGATGCTAATATGGAAACCGTCGAGCTTTGTAACCGATATATAGGAAAAGGTGTCGTTGCCATTGATCTTGCCGGTGCCGAAGGAATTGTCCCCCTGTCCGCATTCAATCCGCTATTTACAAAAGCCCGCGCTTATCACCTTCCGATGACATGCCATGCCGGTGACAGTCAGCATGCCGATACGGTACGTGACGCAATCGGCTTCGGCGTTACCCGGATCGGCCATGGTCACCATATCATTGAAGATGAAACGCTTTGCCATTATGCCAAAGAACACCATATCACTCTGGAAATCTGCCCGACCAGCAATGTTCAATGTATGACGGTTCCCTCCTATGAAAAGCACCCTGTTCGGGAACTGTTCAAAAAAGGTGTCCCGGTAACAATCAATACCGATAATATGACGCTGGCGCATACCACACTGAAAGAGGAATATGAACATTGTCGAAAAGAAATGCACTTCACTGATGAAGAGCTTCGGCAGATGAGCCTTTATGCCATTGACGCCGCTTTTGCGCCAAAGGAGATCAAAGAACAACTTCGACAGCAGATGAAAGGAGATTTATGAAACAGCCACATATTCAATTAGACGAAACTATTTCTGCAAAATACGCTCTTTTACCCGGTGATCCGGCTCGTCTGGATCGCATCGCCTCCCAGCTGGAATCTATTAAAGAACTTGCCTTTAATCGTGAATTTCGTTCTTTGCATGGCTTTTATAAAGGCATGCCGGTTCTTGCTTTATCTACAGGTATCGGCGGCTGTTCTGCGGCTATCGCTATTGAAGAACTGCACGCCATCGGTATCAAGGCTATGATTCGCATTGGTTCCTGCGGCGCTTTGCAAAGTAATATCCGACTGGGTGACCTGATTCTTGCGTCCGGAGCGATACGGGATGAAGGCACTTCCCGCGCTTATGTTGATCTTTCCTATCCGGCAGTTCCCGATGCTTTATTGCTTCATCATTGCCTGCAGATTGTACAGGAAGAAAAATGGCCGCATCATATCGGCATTATCCACAGCCATGAAAGCTTCTACATTGACCATAACGATATGATCGAAGATTCTTGGAGTAAGCTGGGTGTTCTGGGGGCGGATATGGAATCCGCCGCCTTGTTTACCGTCGGCCGTCTTCGCCATGTCGCAACCGCATCCATATTAAACAATGTCGTCACCTATGGTCAGGATACCGCCGATGCCATTGCCGGGTATGTGGATGGAGCAAGCGCTTGTGCCATGGGAGAGCAGCGGGAAATTCATACCGCTCTGGAAGCGCTTTATCGTTTTGAGTCAAAGGCATCATGAAAACGATACTGATTGTTGACTGCTGTATTCGTAAAGATGCATCTCGCACGCGCAAGATACTGCATGCTTTTCTATCAGGCTTATCCGGTTATGCGGTTGAAACGGTTGATCTTTGTGCAATGCCGCTTCGTCCTTTGTGCGGTTCTTTCTTTGAAGAGCGACAGCTCTTGTTACAAAAACGCGCGCTCAGTCACCCGCGCTTTCAATTGGCTCACCAATTTGCCAAAGCTGACCGAATTGTCATGGCGGCCCCCTTTTATGATCTCAGTTTTCCCGCCCTTTTAAAAATCTATATCGAAAACATCAGTGTAGACGGCATTACTTTTCAAACCGATACCCATGGACTGTCGGGACTGTGCCAAGCAAAAGAACTTATTTTTATAACGACACGAGGCGGCATTTATCATGATCATGAAGATGAACAAGCCACACCTTATCTGAAAGCTCTATGCCGTTTTTTCAACATTCCGCAATTTTGCATGTTTGATGCAGACGGCATGGATATAATCGGTTATGATCATGAAAGCGCATTACACAAAGCCTCCTGTCAAGCATTCGCATACGCGCAAAAACTGGCGCACGAAGAAGACATACAGGTTCAACATACAAAATAATCATTCGTCTGTATAAAGTAAAACAGAGAACCTGTTTTATGACGCACCAAGTATCGTTTTACATTTCTTGAAGGGAGATCAACTATGAAACGTTATGCAAAAGTATTATCGGTTCTTATCACCGCACTTGCGTTAGCTGCTTGTGTTTATGTCGGTACGCCGCCTTCTCCCGGTGCTTCTGCCGATATTTCCCAGGAGATTACGCCAACCGAGGAAAATGCGCATCACACCTCCATACATGTCCTCGTTCCGACAAAAAGAAATACTGAAACGTCAGGTATCGTAACACTTCCGGAAAATAATGAAAAAATGCCTTTAGTCATCATGTGCCATGGTCATGGCGGTTCTAAAGAAGAAGGTGGTGGCTTTGACGATATTGCTGCTGCATTGGCAGAAGCAGGAATTGCGTCTATTCGCGTAGATTATCCGGGATGCGGAGAATCGAAAGAAGATTTTACTCTAAATACGATGACGAACATGTTGGATGATACTGAAAGCGCACTTTCATATATGCAGCAGAATTATTCGCTTGATGACTCCAAAATAGGGCTGTTTGGCTATTCCATGGGCGGCCGCATTTCGATGGAAATGCTAAGTAAAGATCCCGACAAGTTCAATGCTGTATGTCTTCTCGCTCCGGCTGCGGATACGGAAAACCTGAAAGAGCTGTTTGGCGGAAGTCAAAATTGGGAAAAGCTGAAAGCGACGGCGGAGCAGAATGGTTATGCAGACTTCACAACGATATACGGACAACAGCAGAAGCTGAGTAAAAACTGGTTTATGGATCTGGAAGCTAAAGATTTTGATACAGAACTTTTAAATGTAACCACAAACTATAAAGGGCCGGCAATGGTTATTCATGCCATCGATGACAATGCCGTTGCTCCGGAAGTCAGCATAAAGACCGGACAAGCTATGCATGCGGAACAGATTATGACGCCGGAAGATCAACATGGATATGGATTCTATGGCGGCCCGGCCTATGTTAAAAGAATTGTCGTTGAAAACACCGTGGATTTCTTCAAAAATCGTTTCATAGAGCAACCGGAGCTTTATACAAAGCATGAAGCGTTGAACAAGAGTACGGAAAAATACACAGAGCAGTTTGTCGTCGTTCCTTCAGAAGCATATGACATTACCGCGATTACCTGCATTCCGACCGGAAAAGTTCAAGGCGCCGTCGTGATGATGCACGGAACCGGTTCTACCAAAAATGAAGCCGGAAACGGTTATATGACGGCCGCTCCCGTCTTAGCGGAAAAATATGGTCTGGCAACTATCCGCCTGGACTTTCCGGGATATGGTGATTCTATGGCTAATCCGCTGTACTATGATTTCAAACATGCCGTATCCGATGCCCTCGCCTGCCGGAATTTTCTGCTTAAAAAACTTGGCGAAAATGTAAAAGTCGGGGTAATGGGTTGGTCACAAGGGGGAACAGACGCGATGCTTGCGGCCGGTGCCGGTGATCAGTTTGATTCCGTTGTTCTTTGGGCCGGAGCGCCTGATTTAAATTCCATGTTGAGCGATGAAGACTTCAATACAGCTGAAAAGCAAGGATACTTTGTAATGTCATTTGAATGGCGCGATCCGATTATTGTTTCCAAACAGTGGTGTGAAGATGTCCGTCAGACAGATGTCATGCATGTCTTTTCGGCATATACAGGACCTCTGCTCGCTATCGCCGGAGAAGATGATACCACTGTTGATCCTGCATGGGCCAAGAAAATTGTTGATCAAAATAAGAACGAAAATTCAAAGACCTATTATATTAAAGGAATGGATCATACGTTTAATGTCTTCACGGAAGAAGATTTTCATAGTTTATATGATGCAGTTGATGAAACGGGCGCCTTTTTCAAAAAGACCCTTGCTGAATGAAACAAAATTTTTCTGAGAAATGACATTTATTTCAACGCCTGCTGAAATGAAGAGCAGGCGTTTATGATTTAACATAAATATACTTGCTTGTAAGGATATACTGTGTGTTTTTATATATAATCTGATTGCCTCCTGTTTTTACCGTCTGCATTACTTTTAATAACGGTGTGCGGATCGAGCAACATAAATACTCCGAAAATTTCTTTGAAGAATACACAACCGTGAACGCATCAATGAATCGCTCAGAATAAATCTTTTTCTCCTTAGCAATAGCTTTAATAAAAGATTTACCATTCAATTGTGGAGACAGAAGAAAGTCATAAGACTCCGGGAAGTAATCCACCTCAACGATACACGGCTCCCCGTTCACGTAGCGAATTCGTGTGATTTCAAGTATTTTTCCTGTCTCTGATATGTCAGAAAATTTATCGCCGCTTTCCACAATACGATGCTTAACAATCGCGGTGGAGGGAATCGCATGGTGGCTTAGACAGTTTTCTGTAAAACTTCCTCCCATATTTGGATTTTCCAAATAAGGAACGTGTTTAACAAATGTACCTTTTCCCGCCTTGCGTATAAGCATATCTTCATCCGCAAGCTGCTTGATAGCCGCCCTTACAGTAACACGAGAAACCTGATACATATCGCTCAGTTCACATTCAGTGGGTATTTTATCGCCCGGTTTATACGTTTGGTTGCGAATATCCCTCAGCAAAGCATCTCTTAACTGCTCTTGTAATGTAACCGGAGCTATTTTTTTCAACTCATTTGTTTCCATAATCTATATTTTATCCGAGAAATTCATAATGTGAGATTGAAATTATATTTAATTGTATTATTATGTATTATATTAATACATAATAATATATTAGGACGTACAAATGAAAAAAGAACTGATTTTAGCATCTCATGGAAAGCTGGCAGAAGGCATGCGAAACACATTGGAAATGATCATCGGAGATATTCCGATATCATGCACCACTTACTGCCTTTTTCCGGGACATCATCCGGATGAATTCGAAAAAGAAATTGAACAACGCGTGAAAATGAACAGTGCAACTGAATTTAATATCATTGTTGACCTTTACGGTGCTTCTGTATGCACTTCATTATCTCGATTGTCTCAATATACAAATGTTCATTTATTCAGCGGCATGAATCTGAATCTAGTTCTGTCTTTAACGCTGGAGTATCCTGAAATGCTAACCGAAAAAGATCTAGACGAAATAATTAATCGTGCAAAACATGGTATTAACGTTGTTCGATTAAAAGATGATCAAGATTGTAATGAATTCTAGGAGGACCAGACAATGGGAATGTTTTTAGATTTGTTTCATGAATCAAAGCCAATAATTGGCATGTTGCATTTGAAAGGAAAAAATCCTGAAGATACATTGAATCGCTTTAAAAAAGAGCTTGCAATATATATAGATAACAATGTAGACGGTGTCATTGTTGAAACATATTTCGGAACTTATTCCGATATGGTGCGAGCACTCGACTATATTCAGGAGAATTCAATTCCCATCCCCTTTGGTATCAATTGTTTGAATGTTGACGCGATTGGATTCCATCTTGCCACGCAATATAACGCTTCATTTGTTCAACTTGATTCAGTCGTTGGGCACATAAAACCTCGTGACGAAGAAAGCGAACAGGCATTTCTGGATTGGATGCGATGCAAATACAAAGGTGATGTTATTGGTGGTGTTCGCTTTAAATATCAGCCGGTATTCTCAAATAATACTCTGGAAGAAGACCTCCATATTGCCATGAATCGCTGTGACGGTATATGCATCACGCAAGAACGCACCGGGCAGGAAACTTCTATCGCCAAAATTTTGGAATTCAGGCAGCATATCGGCAATTTCCCGCTGATCGTTGCGGCGGGAGTAACTGCTGAAAATATAAAAGAATCAATGGCTATTGCCGATGCCGCTATTGTCGGCAGTTATTTTAAAGATAATTATCATGATGATGGCGAATTGTGTGCTGCGCATATTCAAACATTAATGAATGTTGTAAAAGAAATCAGGAGGGAGGATCATGATTAAATTAGTTCGAGTTGATCATCGGCTTTTGCATGGACAAATCGTCTTCAAATGGGTCAGGGTTTTAAACATAAACTGTATTTTGATCGCTGATGACGCCGTAAGCAAAGACACACTCAGAATAAGTGCATTGCGAATGGCAAAACCAGACACCTGCAAGCTAGTCATCAAAAGTATTGATGATTCTATTCAGGCTATTCAGTCTAAGGCTGCCGACCGATATAATCTGCTCATTATCACCAGTTCTATTGCCGATGCCTACCGTCTGGCACAAGGCGTGCCAGAGATCAAAAAGATCAATCTCGGCGGGACAAAAGGGCAAGAAGGAAGACATCAAATTTCCAAAGCCATATTTATTTCAGATGAAGATGAGCAAATGCTTCGTGAATTGAATAAAAAAGGCATCCGGCTTGAAATTCAAATGGTTCCAGACGATATACCGGAAGACATCATCAAACGAATCGGATCATAGGAGGAGAAAACATGTTCATCAAAACGCTTTTAATCTTCATCATCGCTTTCTTTGGATATATGCATTGTTATTGGGGCTCCACGATGTGGAACCGCCCTATCATTATGAGCACACTCACCGGGCTTGCTCTTGGTGATATCCGTACAGGCATCATTGTCGGCAGTGCACTGGAACTTGCATTTTTAGGCGCCGTTCCAATTGGAGCCAGCAATCCGCCGGACATGACTTCCGGATCTATTATTGCAGCTGCCTTTGTCATTTTAAATCATGCCGATACCGGTTTAGCCGTGACAATCGCCATTCCCATCGCAACTCTCGTCGCCTTGTTTGATAATCTGCAGATGATGTTTTTACTGACTTATTCTGCCCATCTTTGCGATGCGGCGGCTGAAAATGGAGATGCGAATAAAGTCGAACGCATTGTGCGTATTGCAAGCATCGGAAATAAAATAGCGCTGTCGTTGATTGTTGCCGCAGGATTCTACTTTGGATCTTCGGTCATTGAGCTCTTTATTACACAGGTTCCTGAATGGTTCTCTCACGGCATGAATGTTGTGGCCGGTATCTTACCTGCATTAGGTATCGCCATGCTGGCAAGAATGATGGTCTCAAAGCAAAATTGGGGTTACCTGCTGATCGGATTTTTGATCAGTGCTTATCTCGACATATCAACACTGGGTGTCGCTCTCGCCGGTATCGCAGTTTCTTCAATTCTCTTCTTCACGCAAAGCAAGAAAAATGATGTTTCAGTACAGGAGGCCATAACCAATGACAATGAATTCTGATAAAAAAATCAGCCAAAAAGAATTTCGCCAAATCTTCATGCGCTCAATGACTCTAGATTCCGGGTGGAATTACGAGCGCCAGCAAAACATGAATTTCTGCTACATGATGATTCCGGTATTAAAAAGACTTTATCCCGATAGCAAGGAAAAAATGGCGTCAGCCTTGAAGCGCCATCTTGAATTTATGGCTTGCACTCCACATATCGTTACATTCCTTGCCGGTATTATCACGGCAATGGAAGAAGAAAGTGTATATGAATCAGATTTTGATACTTCTTCCATCAGCGCAATTAAAACTTCCTTAATGGGCCCCATGGCAGGTATTGGTGACAGTCTGATCTGGGGAACTCTGCTGACTATTGCTGTCGGCATCGGTACCTCCTTCGCCTCAAACGGAAGCGTTCTGGGCCCTATTCTTTTTCTTCTGATCATTAATGTACCATGTCTCTTGTTACGCTACTATGGTTTAAAAGCAGGCTATCAATCCGGGATAAAATTTTTTACATCCATGCAGGAAAGCAGGGTAATAGAAAAAATAACATCCACAGCCAGCATTCTCGGTCTATTGGTCATCGGCTCTATGATTGCAAAACAGGTATCTATATCAACATCACTAGCCATTGATATTCAAGGTATGAAAACAATCGTTCAAAATTATTTTGACGAAATCATGCCATGCTTCTTGCCGATGTGCGCATTCGGTATCATGTACACTCTGCTTAATAAAAAAGTACGCCCGACAACGATTCTGATCGGTCTTATCATCTTCGGGTGTATAACCGCAGCCGCCGGGATTTTCTAAGATACATTTTATTCATTAAAAAAGATGGATGTCAAAGGAACTAAAGAAACTTAAACTATCCATCTTTTTCTATTGGTCAAAAAGAATTATTCCATGTATAGAAATCACATACCTACGAAAAATGGTAACTGAAGCTTTATATATCAGAAACTTAAAGCATTATTTTTTATCCACGTTCAACAATCCCAAATTGTGATTGCAGGAAACGCAGCCAAAACTCAACCATTTTTCCTGCTCCGATAACCAACAGAATCGTGCACAGACCAACTCGGCCGCCTAATAACCAGCCGGCCAACAGATTGCCGCCATCTACAATCCAGCGCAGCAGATGATAATGATCCGTATGGAATACGCGCTGAAACGAAAAAATAAAACAGTCATAGGTTGTATAACCACACTTTGGATATTGGCTCATAGCCGCTCCATACGTGTATATCATTATGCCGGCAATCATTAAAAGTGCACGTAAAACAGGCGCTTCAACCGTTGGCAGGAAAAAATCGGCTAATCCGATCCCCAATGAACTTGCAAACAGCGAAAGCACCGTCGCCCATGTAACATCTTTGCGATCCATAAACCACGCCACAAGAATATGCGCACCACACAATATGGCATTTGACATACTCATGGAGATCGAAACGGAGACGCTTAATCCTTTGACCAATACGGAAAAAGCATCCGTTCCAAACATCGCATGATCGCAAAAAGATATCCCTATGCCCAAAATCACACAGGCGACAGTAAACCATATATACCGCACTCTTAAACTCATGGCATATTTCTTATCCATTTCTTCCGATCCTTTCTACAAATCTTTGCAAACCTCATCCAAGATCGGAATCGAACAGGCGGCACCGATTCTTTGCACCGCAATACTGGCCGCTTTGCTGGCCGCCAAAAGACAGCTTTCCATATCTTTTCCATCCAACATCCAACGCACAAAATAACCAATAAATGTATCTCCGGCCGCAGTTGTATCAACCGCTTTAACCGGAAATGCCTTTACGTGCCTGCTGCCACAATGATCTGCATAATAGCTGCCATCCTGACAAGCTTCTGTGCCGGATACAGCTTAAGCAGCGCTGACAAGATTGCATCATACGCTTTTTCTGTTGTTTTTGCCAATGCTTGCGCTTCTACTTCATTCACGATAAAAATATCCACTAAATCCAACGGACAGCTAAATACATTTTCATTCATCGGAGCTGTATTAAAAATAATTGTCATGCCCAACGCATGCGCCTTTTGAATCAGATAAGGCAATGAACTGATTTCATTTTGAAGAACCAGTATATCTCCTTTTGAAAAATGAGCCAGCGTTCGGTCAATATCTTCTTTCGCAACCGCCTGATTTGCACCTCCATGAAGAATGATACAATTCTCCGCATGACATACCTGAATGATGGCATGCCCGCTCACTTCTGCATCATCTTTTTGCAAACAAGATGTATCTACGCCATGTTCAGACAGATATTCAATAAACGGCTGCCCATCGTTTCCGACTTTACCCGCAAAATAAACCTTGCATCCAGATTTTGCCAAGGCAATCGCCTGATTTAAACCCTTGCCGCCAAGTCCGACATGATAGCCAATGGAAGACTGTGTTTCTTTCGGCATAACAAAATGATCCATCTGATATACCTTGTCAAAATTCAAAGAACCATACACCAATACCTTCATTATCATCACCTCTCCATGACCGGATTCATACATATGCCGCGCTGGTCATTCTTTGATTTACTCAACCAGTGCATTGGTAATCCGCGGCAGAATCTGGCTCTTCCGCGAAAAAACACCTTCCTGAAATGAGTTTTCCTCACCTTCCTGATTGGGAAATGCATCTAAAGCCCGTAACGACTTTTCGCCAGCCATAAAGAAGATTGATCCATGCTCGGCAATGGAAGTAAAGGCCACAACCAGAAGATCCAGTTCTTTCTTCCGCACCAGCTCATTACAATCGGCCATAATCTCACTTGAGCGATTTTTCATTTCCTTCGCTGAGCCGACCATAACCTGTGCAATCATCGTTCGCGCACCGTTGATGTTATAGTATTTGATGTCCTGCACAATCATTTCCCGAATCGATTGGCCCGGCGCCGAGGCTGTGGCTGTAAACATTTCCTTCCCAAATGTATCCACATCCAAATCCGCCAAAGCACCCAAAATATTTGCCACGTCTCGATCCTTGGGAGTTGTTGTCGGCGATTGAAATAACAACGTATCCGAAATCACGGCGCCAAGCAAAAGCCCGGCCAAATTCTGCGGAAGTGGAATCTGATTTTCCCGAAACATTGTTGTTATAATGGTTGCCGTTGAACCAACGATCTCATTTCTAAAGGAAACTGGCTGACTGGTCGCAAAATCATTAATTCGATGATGATCAACCACTTCAAGAATCTGCGCTTTTTCAACCGCCCGCACCGACTGTGCAAATTCATTATGATCGACCAAAATGATTTTCTTGTTCCGATAATTTGCAATATGAAAGCGGTTCAGATATCCTGTCAGCTTCTCTTCCTTATCAACAACCGGATAATTGCGGAAACGCGTCTTCATCATGGATTGCGCTGCATCTTCCAATAATTCCGTATCATGAAAAACCGTCGGCTTACGCATGATCAATTTGACCGGAGGCGCCAGATAAAGATAACGTGATGTATTCATGGAACCATGTCCCGAACGGACAATCGGCACATGATAGGCCTTGGCGGTATCCAAAACATCCTCACGTATATGTTTGCACCAGACGGCAATCAAAAGACCCGCACCGCGGCGAATCAGATCCAGCTGCGAATCAGGATCATCACCCACGATCACAATACGATCCTGAACGTCATAATTACGGGTACGATCTTTACTGAGCGCGATGATGGAAACCTTACCGTTAATATGTATCTTTGGATCTTCATAAATAACGGTTCCATTGATTGCCTCCGCAATATGATTGACACCGGTTTTCTGGAGCAATTCGATTTCGGCTGCCGTATCGCCAAGTCCGATATTGGCCAGATCGCTCTTAGAAACAAATCCGGCAATCGTATGATCCTGATTTAATACTGCAAATGATGCTCGATCCAAATCATGCATCCGATGAATCGTTTCAAATACTGTTGTTTCCGGAGTAATGAATTCCGGGGAATCTATGGTGATATCCCGAATCTGTTTACGTGCATCTTCCAATAAAAGAGGCGGCTCAAAGCCAAACCGCTTTAGCAGATAGCTCGTCTCATTGTTTAACGGTCCCAAGCGGCAAGGAACAGCCTTGATTCCCTTGGCACGTTTAAAAAAAGCATAAGCGATCGCGGACACAACCGAGTCCGTATCCGGATGCTGATGCCCCGTAATAAAAATAGGTTCCATTTCTTCTGCCATGTATTTATCCTCATCTATACTATGCAAATTATAACAGGGTTTCTCTTTGCCCTGAATGATATATTTCCTCATCCTTTCCGACAAAACGGCAGACGAAAAGATGTTTTTTTCTTCGACATATTGCTTGATTCATCATTGCTGTGCGTCGCTTCCAAATATACCGCACCCGCACAATTGACAATGGTAACCCCCGGTTCATATAAAGTTCGCCTGGTAAAACCGATCGTATATTCCGGATGAACATGCCCATGCAATATATATTGCGGACGATAGGCTGACGCCAAAACTTTCAGGCACGAAAAGCCCTGATGCGCCTGATCCGGCAGATCGCCAAATCCATATAACGGCGCATGTGTAACCAGAATATCGAGACCGCCGGCATGATCTATCACTTTTTCCAGCCGATGCACACGCCGGGCCATTTCCTGTTCCGTATATTGATAAGGGCCCTTTCGATAACGCATAGAGCCTCCTAAACCGGCAAGGCGCAGATTCCCGACTTTAATTACTTGATCTTCCAGTGAAATGCACCCTTCCGGCGGGTTCAATTCATAGGCCTGATCATGATTGCCATGAACATAATACAACGGCTTGTTGATCACCGTCGCCAAAAACTCCAGATAAGACGCCGGAAGATCACCACAAGCAATGATCAAATCAATGCCCTCCGCTGTTGAAGGAACATAGTGCCCATACAGCTTATCTTCTATGCGATCTGCAATCGCCAATATACGCATCTTATTTTACTCCTACATTAGAAACAAAATCTTGCATCGTAATGATCTCCGCCGTATTCATTTCGCCAAACGGTTTCAGATCACCCAGCAATGCATCCTGATAGAGTTTCGCAATGAATTCCGGCATCTGCTCTTTGACATGCAGTTTTACAACACCCGCCGACATCCCATACCAATATTGTATCGCTTTGTTTTTTGCCCTTTGTTGATTGCTTAAAATCATTTCTATTAACAGGCAATCGTATCGTCCCCAGTCCATGGACAGTTTTGCTGCTTCATGAAGATCTTGTGCAGTATCAATCAATCGCAGCCCGTTTTCCATCATACAAAGATGGACTGTTTCTTTTTCGGAAAGATATACATGCGCATGCGGATTGACACTCTGTGCGCCTAACGCAAAGGCATTGATATTTGCCTTTTCCCCACATTTTGAACAATCACCTGCATATCCCAATACATCACTTTTCATAGCGGCCAAAGCTCCCATCAGAAATATGCCTTCATACAAACGACAGGCATATGTTTGCAAAAAAGCCGGAACCTGTGTAAGTGAGGCATTGTATATCCACACGCGCGGATATGCAATCGCCGCCTGTACTGCGCTTTTATACATCGCCTTGGACGTTGTGAAAATGACCTGTGTTCCACTTTCAATCGCCTCTTGTATCGCGTCTTTGGTTTTTTCTTCCGTAGAACAATCTCCAAAAGATCTGGAAATCATTTTTTCGCCAAATATACGATTCATTGCCAAGCGGCCCTCTTCCTGAAAACGATCATTTTTCCCATCATATAAAAAGGCCACAGATAACGGGTGTACAGAAGGATAGATTGATCTTAAAAAAGACGTCTGCTCAATTTTTAACTCTCTTATCGGTTCGATCTTGATCGCCGATGAAACGCCCTCATCCAACTGTGCAAAGTATCGCCATAGTTTTTTAACGCGCTCTTCCAGAACAGTTCGCATATCATCCATAATTGAAGAAGGTGTATAAATTCGCAGATAGAGCAATAAAGCATCACCCGCTGTTATATGCAGGAAACAAGCTCCGCCCAACTGCGAAAAGATCATATAAAATCGGTAGTATACCGCTTCTGCAAGATGAACCGTCTCTATTGGCCACTTTTCCGTAAACGATTGTTTCAGTGCGTTAGCAAACGTATGGTAATCTCCCAAATGCGAAAAAACAATTTCATAGACTGGACATACACGAAAAAATTGTAAAAACTCCTGATATCGTTTCCCCGTTTCGCCGACAAGATCTGCCGGTATGATGCGAATGACGTCCGCTTCCACGGATGGGGCATGCATATATTTCAAAATGGAAACGCGTTTGTTCCCTTCCTGCACATAGAAATGATGTAAGTATTCATATACGACAATCGGCTCGCTGATGCCATGCTCTTCTTGATAGTCATAAACATGCGTCCATTTATGCGCAAACTCCGAATCTGCTTTCAATAACGGCATATAGTTCACGGCAAAAGCATTCTGCCTGTTGACCGTTTTTGTCCCAATGATCAAAGACAAAGGTATTTCCATGATGCCGATATGTTCTGTCGATGACGAGGTTATATGCAAAGCATCCAAAGAAGGAAGATATATGCTTTCACCTTTCGCCGCCGCTTCTCGGCATGCTTTTTCGCCAAGGCGCTTTGCTTTTTGATATGCCTCGCTGTTCATGCTGATTATTGTAACATTTCCATCCCTTATTTCTAAATAACTGTTGCCAACGTTAAAAATTGCGCGTATGTCCGCCCCCATTATAAAAAGTGCCCTCACTTTTAAAAAAAGCTAAGGCACACTTTTCTGGCTGGGATGACGAGATTCGAACTCATGCATTAGGGAGTCAAAGTCCCCTGCCTTACCACTTGGCTACATCCCAATCGCGTTCATATTTTACACTACTTCTCCCCAAGAAAAAAGGGGCTTGCACCCCTTTAGGTCTAAAGATTACGACAATCGCGTAATTTACGCTTGACGCCATTGAGAATCACATATCCTTTTTCCGGCTGTTCCGTTACAACATAACGAGGGCCAAAATCCGGTTCTGATTCTCTTCCCATACCGGAAGAATGAAACTGCGGGTTTCCCGGTTGAAGTGTATTCTTTCCTGCGAACATATTTTGCTGAAATGCGGTATGGCTGATTTGATTGCGTTTCCCTACAGCAACGCCGATACTGATCAGAGCAATCAAAACTGCAATATAGATGAAAACACTCAAAAATAATATGGAATCCGTCACAATTAATCCTTTACCGTTTCTTTCAATCCGGCCAGCGTGCCGGCCAGCGTCTGCAGCTCGCTTGGAATAATAATTTTTGTGGCCTGTCCATCTGCCGCCTTCTCTAACGCTTCCAAAGACTTCAGGCGAATAACAGCATCATCCGCCTTTGCGCCCTTGATCATCTCCAGACCTTCAGCAGTTGCCTTCTGAACTTGACGAATCGCTTCCGCCCTACCTTCAGCTTCGCGTATTTCTTTCTCTTTCTGCGCTTCAGCCGCCAAAATCGTCGCCTGCTTTTCCGCTTCCGCATTCAGCACCGCGCTTTCTTTCTTTCCTTCCGCCGTCAGAATCATCGACTGTTTCTGTCCCTCCGCCGTCAGAATTGCCGCCCGCTTTTCGCGCTCCGCCTTCATCTGTTTTTCCATGGCATCCCGGATTGCGGCCGGTGGTGTAATTGATTTGACTTCAACGCGTGTACACCGAATCCCCCATGGGTCTGTCGCTTTATCTACCGTTGCCAGCATGATGGAATTGATACGCTCACGAGAGGTCAATGTCTCATCCAGCTCCATATCACCGATAATATTACGCAAGGTTGTCGCGGTCAGATTTTCCATTGCCATAATCGGATTTTCAACCCCATAAGCATATAACTGCGCATCCACAATCTTAAAATAAACAACCGAATCAATCTGCATCGTTACGTTATCTTTTGTGATAACCGGCTGAGGCGCAAAATCCGCCACCTGTTCCTTAACCAGAACACGTCTGCGGACTCCATCCATAAATGGAACCATCAGATGCAGGCCGGCCTCCCAAGTCGTACGGTAACGTCCGAAGCGCTCAATAACATACGCGCTTCCCTGCGGAACGATACGGATTGCAAGTACAAAATAGATTACTATCAGAATTAAAGCAATTCCAAAAAAACGTATCATAGTTTTCTCCCCAATATAACTGCCATTATAACGAATTTTTTACCCCCTGCCTATTACACATTTTCGCAAATGGAAGTTACTGTGTAGCCGGCATCTTCAACCGCTTTTTTAAGCTCTGCGTCTTCAACTGTCTTGCTTAAGGCAACGATCGCTTCTTTGCGCTCTTTGCTGACATCCGCTTTTTCAACACCGCTTAATCCTTCCAAAGCTTTGCGTACTCGTGCTTCGCAATGTGCGCATGCCATTCCTTCAATGCTGATTTTCTTTTCCATTTTATGGTCCTCCTTATTTTCTGCTGATATGCCATTGCCGAAAGAATATCCCGCTTTCGCAATGGCCTCTTTCAACTTCTCCATATCCGGTTTATTCACATATTGTATCGTTAAGATGTTTTTCGCATAATCCGCTTTAGCATCCAAAACACCATTTATCATTTTTACCGCCTGACACACATGCTTTGCACAATTTTCACACTGCATGCCATAAACGGGAATCTGCATGCACTGAAAATTATCCGGCGAACAAGTATACGGATTTTTTTTGCTTTTCTTAACGGGTCTGTCATGTTGAGCGGAATAGATATGAAACAGGTTCAGCCGTAAAGCATTCATGCATACAGTGAAACTTGACAAAGACATGGCCGCTGCTCCCCACATCGGCGATATCTGTATCCCCGGATATAAGCCGGCCGCCATTGGAATTAACAACAGGTTATAGGCAAAAGCCCAGAACAGGTTTTCGCGAATATTCAATATCGCCTTGCGGCTCAGGCGAATCGCGGCCGGGATATCCAGCAGATGTGAATTCATCAAAACGATATCCGCACTGTCAATAGCTATATCTGTCCCGTTTCCAATTGCTATGCCGATATCCGCATGAACCAGCGCCGGCGCATCGTTAATGCCATCGCCGACCATGGCGACTTTCCCTCTCTTTTGCAACCGGCGAATCGCGGCTTCTTTTCCATCCGGAAGGACGCCTGCAATGACCTCATGTACACCGGCTTCTTTGCCGATCACATTTGCCGTACGCTCATTATCCCCTGTCAGCATAATCGTCTCAATACCCAGTCGCTTCAGTTGCATAATCGCCATTTTCGCTTCTTCACGAAGGACATCGGCGACGGCAATGATTCCCTGCACTTTTCCGCTTTTAGAAAACAGCAATGGCGTCTGCCCTTGTCCGGCAATCATGTTTGCTTTTGCAATCCATTTTTCATCAACATCAGCAATAGTGGAAATATAACGTATAGAACCACCGGAAATTTTCTCGTTCTGCAACATGCCTTCCAATCCATTTCCGCTCAATACTTTAAAATCCACGATATCGTGCAAAACAATATTTTCTTCTTCCGCTTTATGCACAATCGCCTTTGCCAAAGGGTGCTCGCTTTTGGCCTCCAGCGCATATGCCAGCTCCAAAACATCCGCTTCCCGCATCGCATCACGCGGAATAATCGCTGTGACCTCCGGTTTCCCTTTAGTAATCGTTCCGGTCTTGTCAAAAGCAAGAATATCTATTTTCCCGGCTGCTTCCATGGCTTCCGAAGTTTTAAACAAAATGCCATGGCTTGCACCTATTCCGCTGGCAACCATAATGGCCACCGGCGTTGCCAAGCCTAATGCACATGGGCAGGAAATAACCAAGACGGCAACAGCGTGACGCAAGGCTTCCGCCGCCGTTTTTCCGCTCATCAACCAGCCAACCAGAACAAGAGCGGCGATGATCAAAACGCCCGGCACAAAGATCCCCGAAATGCGATCCGCAATCCGGGCAATAGGCGCTTTTGTTCCGGCGGCCTCTGATACCATCCGAATAATTTTCGCAAACGCGGTATTCTCACCGACATGCATGGCCTTCACTTTGATAAAACCTGAAGTATTGATCGTTGCGGCTTGAACCATATCGCCGACATTTTTATCTGCCGGAACAGATTCACCCGTCAATGCCGATTCATCAATTGCCGTACTCCCTTCGACAATGACGGCATCAACCGGAATGGATTCACCAGGCCGGATAATGATAATATCTCCCGGCTGCACGCTTTCAATCGGAACAGTTTCCTCTTTATCGCCCTTTTCCAACGTTGCCGTTTTCGGCGCCATTTTTATCAGTTTTTTCAAAGCGTCTGTTGTCCGGCCTTTACTCATTGCTTCCAACATTTTTCCTACGGTAATAAAAGCGGGAATCATGGCCGCACTTTCAAAGTACAGTCCATTATGATACAGATGCATCAGGCTCATATTGGAATGGCCTTCCGTAAGCAGACTGCTCATCTGATACATCATGGCGATGCTCCAAGCAAAAGATATGGATGAGCCTAACGCAACCAAGGTATCCATATTGGGCATACCATGCAATAAAGATTTGAAGCCTGACGTAAAAAAATCATGATTAATGATCATCACCGCTAATGCCAACAGCTGTTGTGTCAAGGCCAGCGCCATAATGTTTTGCTCAAAATAAGTCGGTAAAGGCCATCCCCACATATTGACGCCCATGGTGAGATACATCAATAATGCCACAAATACAAGTGACCACTTTAATCGTTTTTTTAATTTCGGTGTCTGGCGATCCTTCAGCATATCTTCTTGAACAGATGAAGAAGTCGCTGCCGTAGTTTGCGCCGGGCGCGCCTCATATCCGGCATCCGCGATCGCGGCGATTACGTCCTGATCTTCCGGCGTGCCTTCAATTGTCAATGTGTTTGTCAACAAGGATACTGTTGCTGCCGTAACACCTTTTACTTTTCCTGCTGCTTTTTCAACATGGCTCTGACAAGAAGCACATGTCATTCCCGATACAATATATTGCTTCATTCTGGCTTCTTTCTAACGCATCATCTTTTTCATCAATATTGCCAGCTCATCAATTGTTCCCCTACGACCAGCGCGAATATCTTCGGCAACACAGCCTTTTATATGACAGCTGAGCAATTCTTTATTGAAACCGTTCAGGGCCTGCGTGACGGCGGATACCTGTATCAATATATCCGGGCAATACGCATCTTCCTCTACCATTTTGGCAATACCGTGAAGCTGACCTTCACATCGTCTGAGCCTGATCTGCAGGGCTTTCTTTTCTTCTTCGGATCGCTTGGTATGACGAACTTTCACTGTTGTCTGTTTCATAGCACATGGTTCCTTTCTAAAATTTTATCTTTAAACAATTTATACCCCATATGGGTATATGTCAAGCACTTTGATCTTTCATAAAATGCAGATTGGTGCAAATAAAAAAAGCAGTCCTCCAAGAGGAAGGCTGCCAACCCGGCGGCGTGCTTGATTTGC
>CAUTVM010000004.1:0-44873 GCA_963541855.1 uncultured Erysipelotrichaceae bacterium | reverse complement strand
ACTGAGCTATTAAGGCGTGCTTCCATACTATAACAGACACGAAAAGGGCGGTCAACAGAAATTTTCACGCGGTCCTTGAGGGACTTATTTGAAAAGCGGGCGGTGTGTAAGACGGTATTTTGGTGAACAGGCCGGCAAATAAATGGGATTATGTTGTAAAGTTGAAACAATGAGGCGATAGAATGAAAAATGCCGTTCTATATATACACGGAAAAGGTGGAAATGCTGAAGAAGCCAATCATTATCGAAAGTTTTTCAATGATCAATATGAAATCATAGGCTTTGATTATAAGTCAGAATTTCCTTGGGAAGTGAAAAGCGAATTTTCGCAATTCTTTGATGCTATTGCTTTGCAATATCATGAAGTGATCTTAATAGCAAACAGTATCGGCGCTTATTATTCTATGGTGTCGCTGGGGGATAAAGTTATTAGGAAAGCAATGTTTATCTCGCCGATTGTCGATATGGAAAAGATCATTTTGAAGCAGATGGCGTGCGAAAATATATCCGAGGAAGAGCTGTATAAAGAAAAGACGATTGAGGTATCTTTTGGAGAGCCTTTATCTTGGAAATATCTGTCGTATGTTCGAAATGATCCGATATTGTGGAAAATACCGACGGATATTCTTTATGCGGAGAATGATCATATAACTTCTTTTGAAATAATGACCGATTTTGCAAACAAGGTGGATGCAAATTTAACGGTGATGGATAAGGGAGAACATTGGTTTCATACAGCAGAACAGATGGCTTTTCTGGATGATTGGTTCAAACAAAATTGGCAAAAGAAAAGAATGCATCCGGAAAGAAGATACAATTAACAGTTTGCTTTGCATGTGGTTCTGATCATGCTGTCATTGCTGTTTGACGGCGGCAATGGAGGATAAGCAGTTTTTCAATTTTCTTCTTTGGCTTATACTAAGTCTGTATGAAAACGCTGGATGAATATCGACAGAAGATTGATGTTATTGATGCACAGCTCTTGAAATTATTTGAAGAACGTATGCACGTAGTCAGAAAGATCAGTTTATATAAAAGAAAAAAATGTCTGCCGATTTATAATCCACAGCGGGAGAAGGAAAATATGCAGCGTATGACGGATGAGACCAAATCCGATTCGATAAAGGCATACGTTATATCGTGGTACCGATACATGATGAAGCTATCCCGACGGTATCAGGAAGAAATATATATGCGTAAAGAAGAAAAATGAAAATGCATTATGCAGATACGGAAACCTCCTTCTTATAATAACTGCTTTTTTAGGGGATCTTGGCGAAAGTAGATATAGTAATTAAAGAAATCAATATAAGGTGTTTTTAAAACAACTTCGTCAGTATCACTTATGGTCGTCAGATTCCGGATCACTTTCTTAGTTGTTTTCAGGGCAATCAAGTTGGAAGTAAAATGAATAACATGAATAAAAATCCGTCGAATCGCAGATGAATGAATCGTAATTGCATGCCTTTTTTAAAATAGGATGGATGAGCATTTCGCCTGTTCGCTTTTAAAAGTCATTGACAGGAATATATAAACAGCATACGCTTTCTTTAAATCAGCGAGGAAGTTATTTCTGAAATCATTCAGCAAGCTTAAGCTCGTCTGCATGTTTTGCTCAACGTTTTAGCGTTGCCCGCACGCAGAGGCCTTTTTCTCTGCACATTCTGTTCTTTCAAGAACAGGCAGAGGGTGGAAAAGGAAAGGAGGAAATCATGAAGATAAGCAAAATTCTGAATCATAATGCGGCCTTGGTTATTCTGGATGATGGTCAAGAAGGTGTAGTGATTGGACGCGGCATCGCTTTTGGAAAGAAAGTGGGAGATCCGATTAATCCAGTCTTGATTGAGAAGGAATTTTGCCTGTCTTCGGTTCAATTGAATGCCCGCTTTGCTGAGCTGCTACCGACGATGGAATGGGAAGAGCTGCATATGATTGAACGTATTGTCGAACAAATACGCAAAAATCTGAACAGACGCGTTCACGATTCCATTTATGTTTCACTCAGCGATCACATTCACTATGCGCTTAAAAATCATGCCCGCGGAATTACGGTACCGAATAGTCTGCTCTATGAAATTCAACAATTTTATCCTGATGAGTTTCAAGCCGGCAAGAGAGCTTTAAAGACAATACAGGAAGAAACGGGCGTTTGTCTGCCCTTGGATGAAGCGGGATACATTGCGCTGCATATCATCAATGCGATAAGTGAAAATGGCTTTGATGCGGGAAAAGTAAAGCAATCCACCCTATTGATCAAAGAGATTCTGGATTTGGTTCAAGGATATTTTGAGCGTCCGCTGCCTGTGGAATCATTAGCGTATTATCGCTTTATTCATCATCTGCGCTATTTTGCACAGCGAATTTTGTCACACGCAAAATTTCAAAATACGAAAAGTGATATAAACATGCTGAAGATCATCGAAAAGACCTGTCCCCAATCCTATCTCTGCGCCTGCAATGTGAAAACCTTTATCAAGGGTCGATACGATATGAATATCGGCAGCGAAGAATTATTGTATTTGACCATTCATATTGAGCGTGCGCTTTTAAACAATAATGAATAAGGAGACCAACAGATGAAATACGAAAGACTGGCCGCTTACATTCTGGAGCATGTAGGCGGTAAAGAGAACATTGTATCTGCCAATTACTGTATGACGCGTTTACGTCTCAAACTGAACGATCCAAACAAAGCGGATCGTAAAGCGCTGGAAGCGGATCATGAAATTATTTCGACACAGGAAGCGGAAGGGAAATTGCAGATCATTATCGGCACGCATGTTGCTGAAGTTTATGAAGATCTGATGCGCTTAACGGGTGCGAAAAAAACACAGCCGGCTGAAAAAGAAAAAGACTCATTGCTTAATCGATTTGCGTCCACGATTACAAAAATTGTCGTACCGTCATTGGGCGTATTATGCGCCTGCGGTATCATTGCCGGGCTGAATTCTGTCTTATTGTCCGCCCATTGGATTACAGCCGAAAGCGGAACGAGTATTTTATTGAATGCGATGGGAAATGCATGTCTGACTTTTTTCCCGGTTATTTTGGGATATACAAGTGCCGTCGCTTTTGGTATGGATCCGTTTGTCGGCATGATTTTAGGAGCCGTTCTGATATTCCCGAAGATTGCGGAAGCGATGAATGCGGGTGAGGCAATACGTACCTTTTTTGCCAGCTCTTCGTTTTTTGCCATGCCTGTGCATAAGACATTATTCGGGCTCCCGATTATTTTCCCGTCCATGGGCTATACATCGACGTTGATTCCAATTGTTCTGATCAACTTCTTCGCCTCAAAGCTGGAACAATTTTTAAAACGGCATATACCTGCCGCGGCGCGCCAGTTTGCCGTTCCGTTTTTAACCATTCTGGGTGCCGGCGTCTGCGGAGTTTTAATTATCGGTCCGCTTTCCATGCTGTTGCAGAATCTATTATCGGCCGGCCTTTCCACTTTAATGAACGCGTCCAGAATTTTAGCCTTTGCCGTCATCACCCTGATCTATCAGCCGCTCGTTATCTTTGGCCTGCATTGGCCATTGATTACCTTGGGCATCATGGAGTTTACCACACTTGGAAATTCGTTAATTGTCGCTTCGATTTTCCCGGCAAGTTTTGCTCATATGGCAGCGTGCCTTGCCGTCTTTTTACGCACGCGGAACACCAAGCTTAAAAATATTGCGTTCCCCGCTTTTTTAAGCGCCTGTTTCTGCATCATTGAGCCTTCCATTTATGGTGTAACGCTGCCGGTTAAAAAGCGCTTTGGTTTCTGTATGCTCGGCGGACTTACCGGCGGTCTGATTTTAGCACTGGTCAATGCGCCGATGTATGCCATCAGTATGGGCGTCACAGGTTTTATGTCCTTTGTTTCGCCATCGGAAGGCATGCGGGGATTATTTTGGTGCATTGTTGCCTGTGCTGCGGCTATGAGTGTGACTTTTGCCTTAACGTGGCTGACATTTAAAGACGAAGGTGAGGAAAAGTGAAACGGTTGGCAACGATACGCGATAAGGCCTTTGTAAATGATGGGAAAAAATTTATGGTTATGCAAAATATATGAAAAATGATGATTTGAAAGAAAAAATACGGAGTACGTTAATCGGTGTTGCTTATGGCGATGCGATGGGCATGCCGAGTGAAATGATGACACGGGAACTTTTTCGACAAGCATTTCCCCATGGAATCAAGACATTTGAACCAAGCTCGCCATATGATTTTTTTCAACGAACATTTTTAGCCGGGCAGGTAACCGATGATACAATGCATACTTTTCTGGTTATCCGGACGATGCTGCAAAATCAAGGAAAGTTTGACATTCATACGTACATGGAACTTTTACAAGCATGGCTGCATGATCATCCAAAGGAAGCACCTTTAGTAACCGGGCCAAGTACGATTCGCGCCTTGGACGCCATTTCTAAAGGGATGTCATATGCAGAAGCAGGCAAATATGGGCATACCAATGGAGCGGCGATGAAAGCGGCGCCCTTGGGTTTTATACATGATTATCGAAATCTGTCTGCGCTGTGTGATGATGTGGAACAACTATGCCTGCCGACACACCATACCGGTATTGGCATCGGCGGCGCTTGTGTTGTTTCCGCGTTGGTTTCTTATGGCATTCATGGCGGCCATGACCTTAAAGACATGTGGTGCTTGGCGGCGGAAGCGTTTGTCCAAGGCAATCGCCGCGGAAATCAACTGCCAATGCCGGATATGCTCGAACGTTTTCACATTGTACAAGAACTCATCCATACGGAAGAGGAGGCGGATGTTTTACGAAAGATGGAACAAGCATACGGAACCGGGATGGAAATGATAGAAACGATTCCCGCGGTACTGGCGATTGTGACCTTGAGTCAATTTGATCCCTGCAAGGCCGCAAGGATGTCTGCGAACCTGTGTCAGGACAGTGACACGATCGGTTCAATCAGCTGTGCGATCTGCGGTTCCATATGCAATACATTTGCAGAAGAGGATATCAGACTTCTGGAACGCGTGAATCAGCTGGATTTTCAAGATACGGCGGAAGCGTTAGCTCTTGTCATATAAGGTATGCAGTTCCTCTTCAAAACGAATGCCGAAAATATCCTGCGCGTTGGAATGCAGCAGCGTGCGATATACAAAATCACAGGCGGAGGTTGCGGCTTCTTTAAAACCTTTTCCTTGTAATAAGCAGCCCAGAAAGACGCTGGCCCAAAGATCTCCGGTTCCTGAAAAGGACTGCGGGATCTTTTTCACGCTGTAAGCAAACCAGCAATCATCAGCAACCGCATAGCCAAGAATACCGATAGTACTTTCTTCTTCAACGCCGGTCACAATAACAGCTTGGGTATTTTTTCCGACAAGCGAAAGAATGGCGGTCTTTAAATCATGTTGAATTCCGGTAAGCATTTGCAATTCCGTGATATTCGGAGTCAGGATATTCCCAACCGTACATAGTCTTCGCATGTAAAGCGGATAATCTTGTTCAAGGCCATGATACAGGCGGCCATGATCGGCCATGCACGGATCCACCAGTATAAAACCTCCGGCATCAGCGCAAGCACATAAACGCTGTGCAATTGCAATCTGCTGGATGCCCGTCATATAACCGATATAAATGGCATCAAACAGAACATGTTTTGCTTCTATCCATTCTGCCGCCTGGGCACAAAATGAGGTCAGATCCTGTATGACCGGATGCGGAAATTTTGTGTGGGACGAAAGTACGGCATCTCCCAGAGCGATCGTCTTGTGCCCCATGGCGGAAAGAACAGGCAGCGCGACAGATAAAGAACACGTTCCGATTCCGGATAGGTCCTGCATGGTCAAAACTCGTTTCATGCGTTTACAATAGTAAAAAACATGCTGAAAAACAAGTTGGAGAAAAAATATATTCATGCCTATCGGAAGTTGAAAAGCGCGATTGTTTCCGGTGCATATCGTAAAGGGACAAAACTGCCCGGAAAACGCGTTCTGGCCAATCAGGAAGGTATATCCGTGATTACGATGGAACATGCTTTGGCAATCTTGGAAGAAGAAGGATATATTGAAGCACGCATGCGAAGCGGTTTTTATGTTTTATATGAACCGGATTCCCTGTTTGGTGATCACCCGGAAGAAATCCATTCGTTTAAAGGCGAACAGGAAATGGGAACCGTCACTTCTAAAGAAACCCTGCCCCCTTGTATTTATACACGTGCGGTCCGGCGGGTTTTATCGGTCCATGGAGATCTTTTAGCGCCTAAGCTGCCTGGGAAGGGGATGGTCTTGCTGCGCGAAGCTTTAGCCCGTTATTTACATAGAAGCCGCGGTATGAAAGTGAGCATTGAGCAGATTGTGATTGGCGGCGGCTCGGAATATCTGTATACCTTGCTTGTACAGTTGCTCGGGCGTGAAAAAACATATGCCGTTGAGTTTCCTTCATATGAAAAAATCGCCAGTATTTATCGGGCGAATGCGGTCAAAATCGAATACCTGCGTATGGGAAAAGAAGGCATTACATCTGCCGCTTTGGCCGCTTCAAAAGCGAATGTTCTGCATATTACGCCCTATCATTCTTATCCAAGTCATGTCACGGCCAGCGTCAATAAACGCCATGCATATATCAATTGGGCCAAGACGCATGGTGCTTGGATTATTGAAGACGACTTTGAAAGTGAATATACGCTTTCCACCAAGGCGGAAGATACTTTATTTTCCATGGATCCTCAGCGTGTCATTTATGTCAATACATTCACCAGAACAATTGGTCCGGCTTTGCGGATGAGCTATATGGTATTGCCGAAGGAAATGGTGCATGTATTTGATACACAGCTTGGTTTTTATGCATCGACGGTTTCTGCACTTTTGCAGTTGACGATCGCCGAGCTTTTAGATGATGGTGCGTTTGAACGGCATATTAACCGGATTCGTCGGCAGCGGCGGAAATTTTGGCAGGCGACAGAACAAGGCGATGGATTGTGTCGTCAGCCACGCGTTTATAATAGAAGTATGGGAAAGGAGAAGCGCCTATGAATATTGAGATTCATACGCCGGATGGACATGTTTTTCATCGAACGGATATCGGGCCTGTACGCATTCGGGATTATGCGGATATCTTGCAGGAACAATTGCCGTATCCGATTTTGGCCGCGCGTGTTAATCACCATTCTCGCCGTCTGAACGAATGGATCAATGAAGATTGTCTGCTGGAATTATTGGATTTGCGGGCAAATGAGGGAAATATGATTTATCAAAATTCCCTGGTGCTGTTGTTTGTAGAGGCTGTGCATCATGTGCTTGGTAAAGAGACAAGCGTACTTGTGCATAATTCTCTTTCCAAAGGTTTATATTGTACGATTCGTCCGGGAAGTGTGAACAAGGCGATCTGTAAGATGATTGAAGAACGGATGCTGGATCTTGTTCATCAAGGCGTACAGTTTGAAGAAATTGCGGCAACGGAACAGGAGATGATCGCCTTTGCGACAAGTCACGGCCGCATGGATCAGGCGCGTTTATTAAATCGTCCGGCGCAATATCTGCACCCGCATTTGAATCGACTTGGCGATGAAGAAGAGGTATGTTTTGATTATCTGCTTCCTGATGCGTCATATCTGTACTTATTTGAAGTGCGTCGGTATAAAAATGGTGTATTGTTACGTTTTCCTCATCCGCTTGATCCTTCAATCATTCCGCCGTTTGCTGAACAGCCTATTTTGTATTCGGCCTTTTCTGAAGAAACGCGCTGGGATCGGATCATGGGCATTCATACCGCGGCCGATTTAAATATGGTGATGAAAAACAAAGAGCAGGCGCGTGATCTTGTTTTACTTTCAGAAGCATTGCATGAAAAGAAAATTGCCGCCCTTGCTCAAGAAATCAGCAAGCGTGAAAAAAGAATTATTTTGATCTCCGGGCCTTCCTCATCCGGCAAGACGAGTTTTGCCAGACGTTTGTGTATTCAATTACGCGTGTTGGGATTTCAACCTCTGTATCTGGGCACAGATGATTATTTTAGAGAACGGGATGAAACGCCTTTACTGCCGAATGGAAAGCCGGATTTTGAATCACTGCGCGCATTAGAGCTGGATTTGTTTAATAACCAGATGAATGCTCTTTTGGCCGGTAAAAAAGTGGATATTCCGCTTTTCGACTTTATACAGGGGAAAAAGATATATGGACAGCGAGTGACCTCGCTTGCCTCTCATCAGCCGCTGGTTATCGAAGGCCTGCATTGTCTGAATCCGCAGTTGACGGTGCAAATAGCGGATGCCTTGAAGTTTCGCATTTATATTTCACCTTTGACACAATTGAATATTGATGCGCATAATCGCATTCCTACAACGGATGCACGCATGTTACGGAGAATTGTCCGTGATGCGCAGTTTCGCAATTATGATGCGCGAACAACGATCAACACGTGGGAAGATGTTCGTCAAGGGGAAGATGCCTTTATCTTTCCGTTCAGCGAAGCGGCAGATGCTTTTTTCAACAGTACGTGCCTGTATGAATTGGCCGTGTTGAAACGGTATGCAAAAAAGCGTCTGGAAGTGATTGATGATTCTTGTTATGAATATGCCGAAGCGCGGCGGCTGTTACGCTTTCTGGCTTTCTTTGATGAATTTCCCGATGATGGAATTATTCCCAATAATTCTATTTTACGGGAATTTATCGGCGGTTCGGTATTGGTGCATTGATATGGAAAAGAAAATTCCGATAATCATTGATACCGATCCGGGGGTGGATGATTTCTTCTGCCTGGCATTTGGGTGTGTGTTTCAGGATCGGTTTGATTTAAGACTTGTAACGACCGAAGGCGGTAACAACACCACAGCGGTAACAACGGAAAACGCGTTGCGCATTCTTTCTCTTTTCAAGCGTGAAGATGTTCCGGTGGCGATGGGCGGCGATCAGTTTTTAACGACTCCCTTCGGCCCCGTTGTCGTTCAGTTTCATGGTGAAAACGGATTAGGCAATGTACAACTGCCTAAGGCGCATGCTAAACCGTTAACCATGCGCGCATGGGAAGCGATGCATAACGTCATCATGCAAAGTCTTGATCCGGTGCTTTTGGTAACTGTCGGCCCGTTAACAAATGTGGCTGTCGCTTTATCCGCATATCCGGATATGAAAAAGAAAATTCGCAAAATTGTGATGATGGCCGGGACAACAGATCGTGGGAATATCGGCCCTTATACGGAAGCGAATATGGGAAATGATGCGTTAGCTTCACGCATTGTATTTCAAAGCGGCATTCCGATTGATATGATCGGCTTGAATGTCACGCGCGGCAGTTGTATCTCCTTGGAAGCATTTGCGCAGATGAATGGTCCGGAAAATCCTTTGATCCGGGATATCATGCGGTCGTTGATTGCTTTTCGCAAAGGAGAAGCGTTACATGATCCGCTGGCAATTGCGACCGTGCTGGATGATACGATCATGACATGGCGGAATGCTTATACAGAAATTGAATTCAGTGATGCAAAAACAAATGGCATGTGTCACTTTGATTTTGAATCGGCAATGCCAAACAGCCGCATTGCCGTCCGGCTGGATCAGCAGGCCTATCAGAACCTGTTCAAAAAGATGTGTTCTCTATGTCCCGGATAACAAGGCATGCGCTTTTCGTTTCATGAAGACATTATCAACTTCGATTCATTCACAGCCGAGATATTTACATTTGCATTGACAGGCAGATTATTTCTGCTATCATTAGGGCGTTATCAAATACCAAAGACCGTAACGGCGCAAGCTTAATCATGTTACCGAGGTAGAGAGAATTTCTTCATGGAAACTTCTTTAAGCCCCATTGCCGTCGGCTGGGGCTTTTATATAGGTAGGCGATAACAGAAAGGCAAAAGGTGAAACAATGAATCAGGCGGTATTAGAATCAAAAAAAAGCGTTGTTTCTGAAATTCAGGACAAATTCGCACAAGCCTCATCTACTGTTGTTGCCGAGTACCGCGGTCTGAGCGTTGCTGAAGTCATGACCTTGCGTCGTGAATTGAGGACTGAAAATGTGGACTTCAAGATCTACAAGAACACGCTCGCAATCCGCGCTGCCCAAGCGGCAGGATTTGATGCGCTTGGAACGGTTTTAAACGGCCCGAACGCAATTGCATTCGGTAAGGACGAAACCGCGGCAGCCCGTATTATGGCAAAGTTTGCCAAGAAACACGGCAAACTGGTGATCAAAGGCGGTATCGTGGAAGGCAAGGTTGTTGATCTGGAAACAATCAATGCGTTAGCGGCACTTCCTAATCGCGAAGGAATGCTGTCCATGTTCCTCTGTGTGCTTCAGGCTCCGGTGTCTTCGTTTGCCCGCGTGGTTAAAGCGGTTGCGGACAGCCGCTCGGATGAGAGCGCACAGCCGGCTGCTTAACGGCCCAAGCTTCAAGCCACTGTAATTAAAAAATGAAAAGGAGAAAATAACATGGCTATCACAAAAGAAGATATTCTCACATATTTGGAATCTGCTACAATTCTCGATCTGAATGATCTCGTTAAGGCGATCGAGGAAAAGTTCAATGTTACAGCTGCGGCTCCGGTTGCGGTTGCGGCTGCACCGGCAGAAGGCGGTGAAGCTGCCGTTGCCAAGAATGTCACGGTTGTGATGACGAGCTTTGGCGACAGCAAGGTCGGCGTCATTAAGGTTGTTCGCGGCATTACGGGTCTGGGCTTGGTTGAAGCTAAGAAGTTGGTTGACGCGTTACCGGCCGAGATCAAGAAAGACGTACCGGCTGAAGAAGCTGAAAATATCAAGAAGGAACTCACAGACGCAGGGGCGACGGTTGAGCTTAAGTAAGCCTGATCGCCATAAATGCAAAGATGAAAAGCCGAGGAATTTTTCCTCGGCCTTTCGTCCCTAAAAAGAAAGGAAGGAAGATATGGAGGGCAGGCACTATTTTACCCGGAATCAGGATCTTCCCGAGAATCGTCAAGAACATATCTTTCTTTTTGAGACCTTTCGCTTTCGCTTTGTGACAGATAATGGTGTTTTCAGCAAGACGGGAGTCGATGAAGGAACACGTATTTTGCTGGAAACGCTGCAATATGAAGCGCTGAACGGCAACGTGCTGGATCTGGGATGCGGATATGGGCCGGTGGCCATTGTCTTGAAAAAACTATTCTCGACGGTGGTCATGACAGGCGCAGATATCAATCCGCGGGCGGTTGAACTGGCCCGTAAAAACGCCGCACTTAACGATGTGGAAGTGACATTTCGGCTATCGGATGCATTCAGCGATATACCGGAAACAGCGGATATCATTGTGACCAATCCGCCGATACGGGCAGGAAAAACTGTAATTTATAACATGTTTACCCAAGCGAAAATGCATCTTGCGGACAAAGGCGCTTTGTATGTTGTCATGCGTAAGAAGCAGGGGGCGGAAAGCGCGCTTCGATTTCTAAGAGAGTTGTTTGGAAACGGAACATGCATCAACCGAAAACGAGGGTATTGGGTTTTGAAATGTACCAGAGACATTGACGATTCAGTTTGTCAATGCTAAAATACTGGATTGCCTAAGAATACAGGGAATAGGGGTATTATACCCTTTTTGGCATTTCCAGAAGTGCAGGTGAAAGGATGGCATCCATGGAAAAAAAGCAACATGCATATCGCGAAACGCATTACGGTCCAAAATGTGTCCGGCGTGACTATTCCAAGGTAAGCGCAGGCCTTGATCTTCCGGATCTGACGGAAATTCAAACTGCCTCTTTTGAATGGTTTATCAAAGACGGAATCCGTGAGGTTTTCAAAGATATTTATCCCATCAGCAACTATGCCGGAAATATCAAATTGAAATTTTTGGATTTTGCGTTCGGCAATCCAAAGTACTCCATCAGTGACAGCAAATATCGTGAAACCAATTACAGCGCGCCCCTGAAGGCAAAGATGGAATTGGAAATGGTCGATCCGGAAACGGGCGAAGTCATGACCAAGTGGGAAGAGGTTTTCCTCGGCGATTTTCCCATGATGACGCCGACCGGGACATTTATTATCAACGGAGCTGAACGTGTCATTGTTTCGCAGATTATCCGTTCTCCGGGTGCCTATTTCGATATTGAAAATGAGGAACATACCGGACGCGATACATATTCATGCGAACTGATTCCAAGCCGCGGAACATGGCTGGAATTTATGAGTGATGATAAAAAAGCGGCTCTGGGGCGCATTTTGAATGTTTCCATTGATCGCCGTCGTAAGATTCTTTCGACCATTCTGTTCAAAGCAATCGGGATGAGTCTCAATCTGGAACGCAATGATAATGCCTTTGATACAACGGAAATGCAGAAATTCCTCAAAGCGCTGCGCTTTGAGCTGTATCCGGATGTCATTGTTCCTCAAGAGGAACGCGAGTTTTTGAACGATTATATGTTGCTGTATACAAGCGTATTCGGAAACTATGAAGAAGTGCGCAATACGCTGGCGGCGGATAAGACAAAAACGACACACGATGCGCTTTTGTCCATTTATGAAAACCAGCGTGCCGATGAAATTGCGACAATAGACGGTGCCTTGACAACGATGGATCAGAAGTTTTTCGACTACCGCCGTTATGATCTGACCAAAGCGGGTCGTTTTAAGATTCGTAAAAAACTTTCCGTACTGGATCGAATGATGGGATATCGTTTGCAAAATGATCTGTACGCAACCGACGGAAAAGTCCTTTTCCGCAAGAATAAGCGCATAACTAAAGAAGACCGCGATATGCTTAAACCGCATTTTGCCAAGGGGATTCAATGCCGTGCATTACCGTTTAACCATCTGTTTTCTCATCCATCCGTAGCGGTGATGGAAACAGCATGGGGTACGGCTCTGATAGGCCGCATTCTTGCGTCAAAGGTGGAAGGCAAGAAGCATTCTTTCGCCAAAGGAACGGTCATTACGCCGGAGGATGTAAAAATTCTGGCCAAAGAGTTTAAAGAAGTATCCGTTTATGGCGGCATTTTTGCGGATGAAGTCGCGGTTACAAATGATAATGTCAACACCGTGTTAAATTACGGAAACCGCATGTATGTAATTGCACGGGCCACCAGCAATGGCGAGGATTTATGCAAGGAAGACGGCAGCCTGCGCATCAACCGTTATATTCCCGACACGCCGTTAGCGAACCTGACAGTTGCAAATAAAGAAGCGATCGTCAAGAAAGTCATGGAGGGGAAACCGGTTTCGTTATGGCTGGCGGGAGCCTGCGTGCAGGAAGTCACCATTTTGGATGAATCCGGAGCGGCGGTGAAACTGATCGGCATGGATCCGTTAAATGATCGGCATACGATCACCATGAGCGATATGTATGCCCTGTACAATTATGAATTGACTATGTTGGCGGGTATCGGCAGTCAGGATGATATTGATATGCTGGGTAATCGGCGAATCCGTACAGTAGGCGAATTGATTCAGAATCAGTTTCGTATCGGTCTTTCGCGCATGGAACGTACCGTTAAGGAACGGATGTCCATTGCGGATGCATCGACCTTAACGCCCAAGCAGCTGACGAATATTCGTCCTTTGACGGCAGCAATTAAAGAGTTTTTCTCTTCATCGCAGCTGTCACAGTTCATGGATCAGGAAAATCCATTGGCCATGTTGTCCAATAAGCGGCGTATTTCAGCTCTCGGCCCGGGCGGCTTGACGCGTGAGCGGGCGGGTTTTGAAGTGCGTGATATTCATAATTCACATTATGGACGCATTTGCCCGATCGAAACGCCGGAAGGCCCGAATATCGGTCTGATTAACTATCTTGCGTCTTTTGCCAAGATCAATGAATATGGATTTATCGAAACGCCGTATCGTAAAGTTATCAAAGGCAAAGTAACGAATGATATTCAGTATATGTCGGCAGACGAAGAAGCAGATCATGTTATTGCCCAAGCCACAAAGATTATAAACGGCAAGATTATTCCGGAAGATAACGGAACGGTTGTTGCACGTATTGCCGGCGAAACGGTGAATGCGAATCTGGAAGACGTCGATTACTGTGATGTTTCACCGATTCAGGTTGTTTCCGTAGCGACGGCTTGCGTTCCTTTCTTGGAAAATGATGATGGTCACCGTGCCTTGATGGGCGCGAACATGCAGCGTCAGGCAGTTCCTCTGCTCAATCCGCAGGCGGCCTTTGTCGGAACGGGAATCGAGCATCGTATTGCGCGTGACTCAGGTGCGGCCTGCGTTTCGAGCGTTGAGGGTACCGTGACATATGTCGATGCTTCTAAAATCGTCATTGTTGACGGCGAAGGACAGGAACATGTGTTTGAGCTGACGAAATTCCGTCGTTCCAATGCGTCCACCTGTCTGAATCAGCGTCCGATTGTTCATAATGGCGATGTAGTGAAGCGCGGCGATATTCTGGCGGATGGACCGGCGATGGATAATGGCGAGCTGTCACTTGGCCAGAATGTACTTGTCGGCTTTATGACATGGCATGGTTATAACTATGAAGACGCCATCATCATGAGCGAGCGCATGGTGCGAGAGGATGTATATACGTCCATTCATATTGAAGAATACGATTTGGAATGCCGGGATACAAAGCTTGGACCGGAAGAAATTACCCGCGATATTCCCAATGTTGCCGAAAGTGCATGTCGGAATCTGGACGCAAGAGGAATCGTCATGGTTGGCGCGGAAGTAAAAGAGGGCGATATTCTGGTTGGAAAAGTGACGCCGAAAGGACAGTCGGAAGTGACGCCGGAAGAAAAACTGCTGTTGGCGATTTTCGGTGAAAAATCACGGGAAGTACGTGACAATTCATTGAAAGTTCCGCATGGCGGTGCCGGTATTGTACATAGTGTTCGGGTTTTCAAACGCAAGGATAATCATGAACTGCCGCCGGGAGTTTCAGAAGTCGTCAAGGTGTACGTTGCGCAGAAGCGTAAGATTTCCGAAGGCGATAAGATGGCTGGCCGCCATGGGAACAAGGGCGTTATTTCCAAGATCAATCCGATTGAAGATATGCCTTTTATGCAGGACGGCACACCGATTGATATTATGCTGAACCCGTTCGGCGTTCCTTCGCGTATGAATATCGGACAGGTATTGGAGTTACATTTAGGTATGGCGGCTCGTTCATTGGGCGTCAAGTTTGCCACGCCGGTATTTGACGGCGTGAACAGCGAAGACTTGGATGCGGCGATGAAAGAAGCAGGTGCTTCTTATAAATACTTGTTGACTGACGGACAGACCGGAGAGACATTTGATGAACCGATTTCAGTCGGCGTCATGTATATGATCAAGCTGGCGCACATGGTGGATGATAAACTGCATGCACGTGCGACCGGTCCATATTCACTGGTTACCCAGCAGCCGTTAGGCGGTAAAGCGCAAAATGGCGGACAGCGTTTCGGAGAAATGGAAGTGTGGGCCTTGGAAGCATATGGTGCCGCACATACCTTGCAGGAGATGATGACCGTCAAGTCAGACGATATCATGGGCCGTACCAAGACCTATGAAGCGATTGTCAAGGGCAAAGATATGCCGGATCCAAGCATTCCGGAATCATTCCGCGTCATGGTACATGAGTTGCAGGCTCTGGCTTTGGATATCGAAATGATTGATGAAAGCGGAACGATGATGGATCTCAAGCAGCTGGAAAAAGACGAATTGAAGGAAGAAGCGAAATTGGATATGAGTCAGCAGCGCTTCGTCAATGATGCGGAAGAGGAAGGCAGTCTGACGATCCATGACAATATGGAAGAAGAGATTCCGGAAGCGGCGGAAGTCGGTGTAGATGATGAGGAGGATGCTGAATGAATATCAACAATTTCAGTGCCATTAAGATCGGCTTGGCATCACCTGAAAAAATTCGTGAATGGTCATATGGGGAAGTAAAGAAACCGGAAACGATCAATTATCGTTCACAGAAACCGGAGCGTGACGGCTTATTCTGCGAGCGTATTTTCGGACCGACAAAGGACTGGGAATGCGCATGCGGAAAGTATAAGAAAGTTCGTTACCAGGGAGTTGTTTGTGATCGCTGCGGCGTTGAGGTCACGAAATCCAGTGTTCGCCGTGAGCGCATGGGACATATTGATCTGGCGGCGCCGGTTGCGCATATCTGGTATTTGCGCGGTATTCCTTCGCGTATTTCGCTATTGCTGAATGTGCCGCCCAAGCAGTTGGAAGAAGTCGTTTATTTTGTCAGCTGGATTGTAACAGATCCGCGGAATACGAAGCTGGCTTACAAGCAGATTCTTTCCGAAAAAGAATTCCGTGAGAATACGGCAATCTACGGTCCGGACAGTTTCACGGCCAAAACCGGAGCCGAAGCATTGGAAATATTGTTGCGTCGGGTAGATATTGAAAAAGAATATGCCGAAATCTCCGCCGAGCTGGAAAAAGCGAGCGGCGATAAGCGTAAGAAGCTGATCAAGCGTCTGGAAACAGTTGAAGCTTTCCGCCATTCCGGAAACAGGCCGGAATGGATGATTTTAACTGCGTTACCGATTATTCCGCCGGATCTGCGGCCGATGTTACAGCTGGATGGCGGTCGTTTTGCGACCAGTGATCTGAATGATCTGTATCGGCGTGTCATTACGCGTAATAATCGTCTGAAAAAGCTTTTGGAGTTGGGAACGCCGGCGATTATCGTGCAGAATGAAAAACGTATGCTGCAAGAGGCGGTAGACGCCTTGATTGATAACGGACGTCGCTCTAAACCGATTACCGGGGCCGGAGGCCGTTCATTAAAGTCGTTGTCTCATTCGCTCAAAGGAAAGCAGGGTCGTTTCCGTCAAAACCTTCTGGGTAAGCGTGTTGACTTCTCCGGTCGTTCCGTTATCGCTATCGGACCGACACTGAAGATGTGGCAATGCGGGCTTCCGAAAGAAATGGCAATCAATCTGTATAAACCGTTTGTCATCAATGAGCTGGTAAACGAACAGGTTGCGACAAATCCCAAGACGGCTGAGAAGCTGATTGAACGACAGGATCCGCGTGTTTGGGATGCGGTCGAAAAGGTGATTGCTTATCATCCGGTTTTTCTCAACCGCGCACCGACCTTGCATCGCTTAGGTATTCAATCGTTTTTCCCACGCTTAGTCGAAGGTCATGCCATCCGTGTACATCCGCTGGTATGCCCGGCATTTAATGCGGACTTTGACGGTGACCAGATGGCCGTGCATTTACCGTTATCGGAAGAAGCACGTGCGGAAACGGAAGTGCTCATGCTGGGCGCGAACAATATTCTGGGGCCTAAGGATGGAAAACCGATCGTTACGCCGGGGCAGGATCTCGTTCTTGGAAACTTCTATCTGAATATGGAAGAAACGGCAGCGGAGTTCTATGCGAAAGCGGATGCACTTGAAGCACAAGGGCATTCTACGGAAGCGGCTCGCTGGAGACGGTATGGAGATAACGAAGGTCATGTATTTTCCACGCCTGGCGAAGCACTGATTGCTTGTCAGCTGGGAATGGTGCATCTGCACAGTCGGATTGCCGTTTTGGCAAGTGCACTTGGCAAGACATGCTTTACGGATTATCAAAACAGCTGCTATCTTCTGACTTCGGTCGGCAAGTTGATTTTCAATGGCGCTTTTCCGGCGGATTTTCCCTATATGAATGAATTTGACGGTGACAAGCTTCGGGTTACGCCGGATGATGATTTTGTTGAACCGGGCGTGGATATCCGCAAGTTGATTGCCGGCCGCAAGATTACTTCAGAATTCAAGAAGAAGGATCTTGGCAATCTGATCGCCGCAGTCTTTGATCGTTATAAAACAAATGGCTCTTCTGACGTGTTGGATGCGCTGAAAGATATGGGTTATTACTATTCTACGGTTGCCGGTATGACAGTTGCCTTATCGGATATCAACGTTGCGCCGCACAAAGATGAGATGGTTGTGGAGGGACGTAAAAAAGCCGATATTCTCAATCATCTGCGTGATCGCGGCATGTTAACGGGTCCGGAGTGGGAAGCGGCATTTTCACAGCTTTGGGATACGGTCAAGAACAATATCGGAGATACGCTGATGGCCTCTTTCCCACGTATGAATCCGATCAATATGATGTATATTTCCGGAGCTCGTGGAAATAAGAATCATTTTACCCAGTTGTCCGGTATGCGCGGCGTCATGGCGCGTCCTACGCAGAATAAATCCCGAACCTATCAGCCGGGTATTATAGAAGTTCCGATTTATTCGTGTTTCCGTGAAGGAATGACTGTTTCGGAATTCTTTAATGCGTCGCATGGTGTGCGCAAGGGTCTGACGGATACAGCGCTCAAGACGGCAGAGTCCGGTTATCTGACACGTCGTCTGGTGGATGTTGCACATGAAGTTGTCGTTACGGAGGATGATTGCGGAACGGATCGCGGCTATCTGGTTGAAGAACTGCGGGACGAGAAAGATAATTCGCTCATTGAAAATCTGAGTGAACGTATTGAAGGCCGTTATACGGCGCGTGTCGTTTCTGATCCTGACAGCGGTGAGGTATTGGCACCGGAAAACACGTATGTTGATGAGGCCTTGGCGCGCAAGATCAGTCTTGCGGAAGTAAAGCAGGTCTATATCCGCAATATTTTCACTTGTGAATGTACGTCCGGTATCTGTGCGAAGTGTTATGGTAAAAATATGGCAACCGGCAATCCGGTTGAACAGGGAGAGGCGATCGGCGTTATGGCCGCGCAGGCGATCGGCGAGCCGGGTACCCAGCTGACGATGCGTAATTTCCATGCCGGCGGTGCGGCAACGCGCAGTGGGGATATTACCCAAGGTCTGCCGCGTGTTGAAGAACTGTTTGAGGCACGTGCGCCTAAGCGAGTTGCGGTTATTGCTAAGATCGACGGTGAAATAACCGATATCCGCGAACAGGAGAATCATGCCGGAGAAATCATTACGGTATCCAATGAGCAGGAGTCGATTGAGCATAAATGCGACTTGACGCAGCCGCTGTTGTCTTCAACAAAGGTCGGCTTGCGCGTAACAACCGGTACACCGATGACGGAAGGTGCGATTGCTCCGAAGGAATTGCTTGCGGTGGCCGGTATTCGGATTGTGGAAGAATATATTTTGAAAGAAGTCAAGAAAGTATATGCATCCCAGTCAATTGATATCTCCGACAAACATTTGGAGTTGATGATTCGCCAGATGCTTAAGAAAGTGATGATCACCGAGGGCGGTGATTCCGGTCTTGTGGCTGGGCAGACGTTATCCATCGGGCGCATGAACGCCATCAATGATGGACTTCTGGATGAAGGGAAAGTGCCGGCACAATATACACCGATCTTATTGGGTATATCGAAATCGGCTGTGGAAACGGATTCCTTCCTGTCGGCGGCTTCTTTCCAAGAAACGACGCGGGTTTTGACGGATGCGGCGGTTCGCGGCAAAGTAGATCACTTGGAGGGCTTAAAAGAAAATGTCATGATCGGCAAGCTGATTCCGGCCGGCACCGGGCGCCCTCAATATGAGCGTGAGACGACGAAACGGATTCTTGCCAAGGCGGAATACCTCAAAGAAAAGCGCCGCGAGATTCAGGCGGAGATTGCCATGGCCAATCAGCCGTCCTTGCCGGATGAAATGCTTGGCCGCAATGATCCGGAAGATCGTCTGTTTCGGAAAAATTATGAATTGTATGAAAAAGCGGTCAATACAGATCAAGAATAATGTGAAAGGCGGTTCGCAATAGCGGATCGCTTTTCATATTATTGCCTGGGAAATAATGCTTTTGCTTCATCGGCACGCGTCATGTATATTTCATGTATACTGATGATATGGAAAAAGGGATACGCTGGAAAATCGTAACGATATTGATTTTATCTGTTACCATATTTTGCCTGTTGCTGGTTTTAGGCATAAGTCGCCACCTGCCCGCTTTGGGCAAGCCGGATTTGGCCGCAACATCTGCTCCTTCACCTTCGGCAACACCGCTTCCCTCACCATTACCAACACCAATTCCTACCCCCCAGCCAACGCCGGAAGTGGATATTACAAGTGATGATTCTTTAACACGCATTATCAATCTGACGCATCCGATTTCGGCGGACTATGTTCCGGCCGATCTGCGCAAGGTGAATGTACATACGGTAAAAGATGTCGAATTGCGCGATGAAGCGGCCGGGCAGTTGGAGAAGATGTTTCAGGACGCGATTCAGGATCGAATTTATCTGAAACTGGTGGACGGGTATCGCAGTTATGCATTACAGCAGGCGCTTTACAGCTATTATGCGCGGACACGTGGAAAAACGTATGCAGATAATATTGATGATCATCCCGGAGCCAGCGAGCACCAGCTGGGGCTTGGCGCTGACCTTGGCAACTGGAACGGCGCATGTGAGCTTTCTTATTGTTTCACACAGTATCATGAATATGACTGGTTATTGACCAATGGTTATAAATACGGATGGATTTTGCGATATCCGGAAAACAAGCAGGATATAACGGGCATCATGTACAGCCCATGGCATTTTCGCTATCTGGGCGTGGAGGAAGCGACAAAGATTCACGACTCCGGATTGACGATGGAAGAATATTATGGTGTTACGGCAACACCTTATCAGACTGACGAGCCATCTCTTGGAGGCTAGAAGCGCAGTCCTGAACCGTTTTGAAGTGAACAGGAATTTTCAAAGCAGAGGAATATGGTGTTTTCGGCAGGCTTCAATCATTGTGTCCGGCCATATGGAAGCCTGTACTTCGCCGATATGCGCCTTATTCAACAGCAACATGCATAAGCGCGACTGGCCGATACCTCCGCCGATTGTATAAGGAAGCTGTTTTTCCATAACCGCCTTGTGATAAGGGAATTGCAGGCGTTCACTTTTTTTTGCCCTCCGGCATTGATCGGCAAGGGAAAATTCATCAACACGAATACCCATGGAAGAAATCTCCAGCGCCTGCTGCAGACTTGGCAGCCAGAACAGCAGATCGCCGTTATAGCGCCAGTCATCATAATCCGGTGCGCGATGATCATGAGGCATATGGCTGCGTTTTAAGGGGGCGCCGATCTGTTCGATAAAGACGCATCCTTTCTCGCGGGTGATGATATTTTCGCGCTCTTTCGGCGTATAGTCGGGATAGCGATCTTCCAATGCCTGAGCGGTGATGAAATAGACTTCATCGGCCAGATGACACACCGCATGCGGGTATTTGTACCAGACTTCATGTTCCATATGTTTGATCACTTTGAAGATCGTTCGCACCGTATCCTGTAAATAAGCAAGATGCCGGTCTTCTTTATCAATCACACGCTCCCAGTCCCATTGATCTACATAGATGCTGTGCAGATTATCCGCTTCTTCATCGCGGCGTATCGCATTCATGTTGGTATACAGGCCTTCGCCTTTTTGAAAATGATATTTCCACAAAGCGGTACGCTTCCATTTTGCTAAGGACTGAACCACCTGCAATGATGTTCCCGGCAACATCCGCGTATCAAAGGATACCGGTCGTTCTATGCCGCTGAGATCATCATTCAGACCGCTGCTTTCCGTGACAAATAAGGGGGCGGATATGCGTTCCAGATTCATCTGGCGTCCGAATTCTTTTTGAAAAGTATCGCGAATATATTTGATGGCATATTGCGTTTCCCGTACATTCAGATGCGGTTGATAATCAGCAGGCAAGATCAACGTCATGGTTTTCTCCGAATCGTTTGAAACAATAGTACTACGTTTGTAAAAAGATGGAAAAGAAAAGTTTTAAATGCACAAAATTAAGGTAAATAAACATGTAGGATATGAATGTTTCCGCAATCGTCCCAATTCCTTGAAACCATGATTCAATAACATTTACACTGTTTTCAGAAAAGGGAAGACGATAACGTCAGACGGGGGGAACGAAAAGGTGATTAAAGCTCTGCAGATTGAAACCGTGCGGCTTACGGAGGAGATTTTAAGACAGCTTTCTATCGGAGAAATTTCTTTTCTGAAAGAATATGCGGCAGATAATATCGTGACCCTGTTTCCGGGCGAAAGGTGTTTTCATAAGGGGAAAGAGGCATTATTGCGGCACGCGGCGTCACGGACAGGAGAACAGCGGTTGGAGCAGGTGCATCTGGAAAGTACTTTTTCGGCTCGAGCCGCAACGGTGATCAGCGGAACTTTTCACATGCATACATCGGAAACCGAGCGCCTGCTGCTGATCAGTGCCATCTGGTATATGGAAAGAAAACGGCTGCAGATGCGGCATCTTGTCATTACCGAAGGAAATGTACGACTTTTGATTCCGGAAGAAGATGATCGAATGAAAAAACCGCTGATTGTAAGAGACGTCAAAGGCTTGACATGGACGATCCCGTCCCATTCGATTTTATACATTAAAGCAGATCGGAATTATGTGGAAATTTATCGGACAGAGGGAGATATCATCCGCGTAAGAGATACGATTTCCCGTTTTCGAAAAGGCCTGAATGAAGATTTTATTATTTTGGATCGTTCTTGCAGCATTAATATTCTGCATGTGCGAACTGTTTCCCGCAATGGGCTGATTCTTTCCAATGGCGAAAAGATTCCTTTGACTAAGCGCGCGCACGCTTTATTGCGTCGGGAAATAAAAGCATATACGGACACAAAAGAGCTTTGAGTACGCCGTTACGGGGTGCTCATTTTGTTTCCTTTCTGGTATGATGATCTGGTCCATTTTCAGGAGATTTTATGAAAATTATGATTGCCGGCGCCGGCAAAATCGGATCAACTTTAACCAGAATTTTGTCCAGAGAGGGACATGCTTTAACGGTTATTGATAAGCAACCGGATGTTCTGGAAAAAATCGCCGAACAGTGTGATGTCATCGGTGTCCATGGCAATGTTGCGTCCATGCATGTCTTGGAAAAAGCGGGAATTCGAAAGACACGTCTTTTAATTGCCGCCACCGATGCTGATGAAGTGAATCTGTTAGCCTGTATGATCGCGCATCGTTTAAATCCGAATGTGCATACCATCGCCCGTATCCGCACCCCGGAATATCGTGAACAGGTTTATACATTAAGAGATACCTTTCATTTAAATATGACCATCAATCCGGAACTGGAAGCGGCCCGCAGTGCTGCTCGGCTGTTGAAGTATCCGGGATTTCTAAAGATTGATACCTTTGCCAAAGGGAATGTGGATATTGTGGAATTAAAGATTGACGAGCATTCGCCCTTAAAAAATATACGGCTCAAAGATCTGGATCGTGTTGTACATTGCAATGTTCTGATATGCGGCGTTAAACGCGAAGGGAATATGATCATGCCGGATGGAGAATTTATGATTCGTCAGGCGGATCTGATTTATGTAACGGCGTCTACCGGAAATTTACGTACACTTTTGCAGAATCTGGGCATGTTAACGAAAAAATCCCAGCGTGTTTTAATTGCCGGCGGCGGGGTGATCAGTTATTATCTGGCGGATGAGCTAAGCCGCACAGGGATGGCCTGCACGATCATCGAGCAGAATGAAGAACGTTGTCGTCAGTTGTCCGTTTTATTGCCGAAAGCGACGATCGTGCATGGAGATGCCGGTTCACAGGCACTTTTGGATGGCGAAGGTATTGATGAGTCAGATGCTTTGATCACTTTGACAGGATTAGATGAGCTGAATCTGATCATATCGTTATTTGGCTATTATCGTCATGTCAATCAGGTCATACAAAATTATCTCACGCGGAAAATAACCGAATGATGGACTCACTGCCGATCGGCTCCGTACTTTCGCCAAAGGAATTGGCGGCCAATAAGATTATCCGCTATGCCCGGGCTTTGCAAAATCGTATGGGAGCGGCTATCAGCGTACATTCCATTGCCGGTTCCAATGCGGAGGCGGTGGAGTTTATTGTCGGTAAAGACACACGGCATATTGGCGAACCGTTAAAAGACCTGCATATTCGTCAAGGCGTACTGCTGGTATCTATTTCGCATCAGGGGCATGTCGTTATTCCCAAGGGTGATTCAACTTTTGCCATCGGCGATGATGTGGTGATTGTCAGCGATGAGAAAACGCATATTGAAACTTTGAATGCGATTTTTACAAACTGAGTGGAGATAAAATGCGAAACGCAATGAATTATAAAATGATTTGCCGCATCATCGCACCGCTTTTGATTATTGAAGCGGGTTTTCTTTTGCCGGCTATCGGGATCGGCATTCATTATGGCGAAACAAACGCGGTCGAAGCGATCTTTTATTCGCAATCGTTCATGATACTTTCGGCCTGTATTTTATATCTTTTTTCAAAACAGGCATTACCCGGTTTTCGCGCGAAGGAAGGTTTAGTAACAACCGGTATGACATGGATCGTCATGTCTATGCTGGGCTGTCTTCCATTTTATATTTCCCGTGAGATTCCGCATTATATTGACGCTTTATTTGAAGTTGTTTCAGGCTTTACAACAACCGGTTCATCCATTTTGACGCGTGTAGAATCCATGAGCCGCTGCCTTTTGTATTGGCGCAGTTTTACACATTGGCTGGGCGGGATGGGCGTTCTGGTCTTTTTGCTGGCGGTTTTGCCTTTAACGCATGGGTATGAAGGCTTTACCATACATATTTTGCGGGCCGAATCGCCAGGCCCTTCGGTAGGTAAGATTGTTCCGCGTATGAAAGAGACGGCCGTCATCTTGTACGTGATTTATATCGGGCTGACTATTTTAGATATCGTATTTCTATGTTTTGCACATATGCCGTTATTTGACGCGGTATGCATCGCGTTTGGTACAGCCGGCACCGGCGGATTCGGCGTGTTGAATCATTCCATGGCAGATTATACGGCGTCCGCCCAGACAGTTACGACAATATTCATGGTTTTGTTCGGCGTCAATTTTACCGTTTTCTATATGCTGTTTTTAGGAAAGCTCAAAATGGTTTTTCGAGATGAAGAATTGCGCGTGTATCTGTTCATTATTTTCCTTTCTATTTTGGGTGTGGCATGGAATATTCGCGGGCTGTATTCTTCTTTTCGAGAGATATTGCATCAGGCGTCATTTTCGGTGGCCACGATTATTTCAACATCCGGTTTTGCGATTGCCGATTTTGATCAATGGCCTTCTTTTGCTAAGACGATCTTGCTGTGTCTGATGGTCTGTGGTGCTTGCGCCGGTTCGACCGGAGGGGGAATAAAGGTTGCGCGTCTGTTGTTATTGGGGAAAAGTTTGCGTCGCAGTATCCACCTCAACATGCATCCAAGTGAAGTGCGATGCGTGCGCTTCAATGAAAATGCGGTGGATGAAAAGACAATTCGTAATGTAGCGGCTTATCTGTCCGCCTATCTGGCGATTGTTGTCATCAGTTTCTTATTTTTGTCTCTGGACGGTTTCTCTTTAGAAACCAATTTGAGCGCGGTGTTGGCAACGATCAATAATATCGGCCCTGGTTTTGCCATGGTCGGACCGTCAGGAAATTTTTCTTTGTTCAGCGATCTTTCAAAACTGGTCATGATTTTTGACATGTTGGCAGGCCGTTTGGAAATTTTTCCGATTCTGATCTTATTTGGGCGCAGTACGTGGCGAAAGTGAGCGCTGATAGCTTTCTTCCAGCAGCGGCCGGATTTCGCTGTCCGTTAGTGATTCATCCATAATGATTGAATACCAGTATGTTTTATTCATATGATAGCCGGGATATATTCCCGGTGTTTTGCGATAAGTACAGACGTGCTTTTCATCGGCGTTGAGGGTCAGAATTTCATAGGGCGTTTTTTTCCCGGCATGGAGAACATCTTTTGCCAATGGCATCAAAAGTGCAAACCATTTTTGATTATCTGCATGTCGAAAAACGGCGATATGCGGATAGCGGGAAAAGGGAAAGGATGGAGACAGGTCATATTGCTGTTGGATATAGGCGGCAACACGTCTCGCCTGCCCGCTAAAAAACAAGAGCGGATCAAAACAGGCATGCGCAATGTCGGCAAGTATATTTTGTATCTCCTTGCGAAGGGAATTGACAAACAAACCGCCTGCCGCTGTGCGATAAAGAATATATTGCTCGCCATCCGGGCACGAAAAAAGAGTATGCGACAGCAAACCGTCTTTTGAAATGTGAACCTGTAAGGAAAAGGATCCATTTTGAACGGGAATGTTCATCTGCCAGCCGGAGGAGACAGGAACAAAGCCGTATATGCGCGCATGTTCATGATTGAAATGGCGGTCAAGGAAAAGTTCTTCAAACATTAAGAATGGTCATCCGGATTGTTCAGACGAAAACGATATTCTCCGGTTACCTCCAGCATGGAACCGGCGTCGACCTGCAGACGCCCGGAGCGTACATCATGGATATGGCCGGCCGCATCCCGCACGGAAAGCGAGGCTTGATTCACGGGGCTTACCCAATAGACACCCGGACGGATATTATGAGGAACATTATAAATGCCGGGAGTCAGAGTCATCGTATTGTCGCTGGTGAGATAGATCAGATTGCTCTTTTTATGATGAGCCGCGGCAGTGATCAGGCGATATAGAGTTTCACGCATGAAAAACAGATCGGTATGCGGCGTATGATAAGTGAAGGAACGATTGTGCTCTAAAACACGAATCGCATCGGCATCCGTTTGTGATTTTACTAAGCTGGTCAAACGGTGAACATTGATCAAGTTGGAAGATAAGAAATAAAGTGCGGCATTGGTTTCGTAAAGTGTTCCTTCAACATCTTGCCAGCCTGAATTGCCGACAGCATCGCTCAGGTTCATGACATCATTGCGCGTGATGGCGGGAATGGAGGCAACAGCTTTTTTTTCAGGGATCATTGCTTTTTGCACACGGATTGTGGCGGGGCGCTTGTTTACGAGATGTTCTCCCTTATGCAAAGCGACGCCCTCATCCGGGAAAAACTCGGCTTTGACCGCATCGACAGAATGATTTTCAAGATAATCGGTCATAATCATTTCGCGCATGCGCGGCTCGGCGGTTACCAGAATCTGCATCAGTCCATAGGCAAGCGGAAGATTGTGAGCCAGAATAGTCTCACGGCATTCATTACAAATATAGTGCGTTTCATCAAATTTTTTGGAACGCTTGAAAAGGCCTTTGATTTCCCGCAAGCAAAAATCACAAAGTATTTTTTCTGCCATGACGTCATTATAGCGATTCTCGGTCATCTTTCCAACTGCATGGATGAATGCCGCAGGTTCTACATATGCTTTTTCGATAATCCCGCGAGTCATTCCGGCATATTTGCGAAATGCGTGCTATAAATGACTTGGTGAGGAAACCCCGGATATAAGCCGGTTAAGGTTAAAGGCTTATCAAAATAGCATACCGTAAATGAAAATACACTGTTATAAATTGATGATGTGGTTGATTACAAAGCCATAGAATATAGGATTGCCAAAGGGGGCAGGGGAAAAGTGAAGGATGAAGGAAAGTATATTTTCGGGTATGCTGGATAGTAACGACAAGCACATCTTTCGTAGAATATAAGAAACGATAAAGGGGTGAAAGAAATGAAAAAGTATATTCTTGTAACAGGAACCAGCAGTGGAATCGCGCAGGCGCTCTCCTTACGCTTATTATTGGACGAATATGATCTGTTCGGCTGTGATCGGCAGCCGGCAACCATTCACAATCCGAATTTCCATGCCGTGGAGATGGATATTTCTAAAGAAGAGAGTGTTCAGGAGGCGTTTGCACAAGTCTCAAAAGTGACAGATCATCTGGATGCGATTGTCAACATTGCCGGTATCATGTTTATGGGTTCATTGATTGAAGAACCGGCCGGACGCTTGGAACAGATCATGAACATCAATCTTTTGGGTATGGAGCGTGTCAATCGCATATTTTTTCCAATGATTGAAAAAGGACATGGACGTATTCTGAATTTTTCCAGCGAGTATGGAACGTATGCTGTCGTGCCGTTCAATGCTTTTTACACCACCAGTAAACATGCGGTGGAGAGCTATTCTGACGGTTTGCGGCGAGAGTTGAAGTATCTTGGTATTCCCGTTGTGACCATTCGTCCGGGCGCTTTTAAAACGAGCATGGAAAAAAGCACGGCCGCTGTTTTCGAACAGATCAAGAAAAACTCTACGCATTATCAAGCGGTTTTGGAGAAAATGTCGCCGATGCTTCAAGAAGGTACTAAAAATGCTAAAGAGCCGGATACCATGGCGCGTGTCATCATGCGGGCGATTAAAGCTCCAAAGCCGAAAAATGTCTATTCCTGCAATCATAACTTGAGCATGAAGTTCATGTCATGCTTACCGAGTAAATGGGTAGATGCGATTTTTTATCGGATGTTTAAAGTGTAAATTCAAGGATGCATGATGAACGTTTTTATAATCGGGGAACCAGATTGTCGAGCAGGAAAACAGTGAACAGCAATTTCAAGCGTCTTTGCAAAGCGATTTTGGATGGAAAGGCAGAGACGATTGATATGGGTTTCATGAATATGACCGCCCTTCTTTTGATAAATTCTTTATAAAGCGGATGCGACCGCTTCTTTTACTTGCTGCATATTTACCGTAGGTTCAAAGCGGGCGATGACCTGTCCGCTGCGGTCTATCAGAAATTTTGTGAAATTCCATTTTATATAGGCCTGATCTTTGAATATTTTATTATTCATATCGGCAAATTTGTTTAAAGCGGCATTTTTTAATCCTTTTCCAAAACCTGTAAAAGGTTTTTTGGCGGCGAGAAATACGAAAAGGGGATCAGCATTTTCACCATTGACGTCAATTTTGGCAAACTGCGGAAATTCCGTGCCGAATTTCAGAGTGCAGAATTGGTGGATATCTGCATCGCTGCCCGGCGCCTGATTCGCAAATTGATTGCATGGAAAATCCAGAATTTCAAAGCCTTTGTCCTTCATTTCCTTATACATCGCCTCTAAAGGATCATAGTGCGGTGTAAAGCCGCAGCCGGTGGCAGTATTGACAATCAACAATACTTTGCCTCTTTGCCTCGATAGATGGACAGGCTGACATCGTGGCCTTGTCTGTCTTTTACTGTAAAATCATAAACGGTTTTCATTTTAATACTCCTTTTTTATCCATTCCTGTTTTCAACCAAGAGGAAGACGTTTTATCCATGATTCTTCAGGCCGGATGGAGACAACTTTAGCAGAAAAATGATGCCAATGGTTATAAAATGTACAAGAAGAAAGCAATCGTGAACAGCAGTATAATGAGCATGATTTCAGTATATTTCCCGGCAATGGCAGCCAAGGAGGAAGACGAATGAAGAAACAATTCAAAATGATCGGTAAAGCGCTGGCGGTCGGCTTCGCCATGGCTTTGTTTTTTATGATGATTGTAATTTATTTTGGATATGCGCACGCTTATGCAATCGGCGGAAACAGTCATGAAGTGAAAATTTTCGGACTGACCATTTATCGCTTGATAGCGGAAGCGGATCAGGGAAAGTATATCGGCATATCAGACGGCATCAATATGGGAATCATCAGTGCATGTTTTATGGCCGGTGCAGTGGCGGCTGCAGAGCTGATCCATCAATATCGAAAGCATAACCGCGGATGATGCCAATCGCCCGGTAATAAAAAATATGTTTTCACAGCGCTCGTGGAAATAGAAACTGCGCTTTGAAACAAAATGAAATAAAGCGGGTATTTATGCAAAAAATTTTCAGAAATATATTTGGTCATATTGCATTGTAGCAAATGCCTTTTTTATAATGGGTCTATTATACGGGGAGGAGAGGCAATGAAAAGAGCAATGCAAAGCGGTCTGGCAGCCGTTTTATGTTTGTATCTGACCGCTTGTGGAAATGGCGGTACAAATGATGAAAAAGCATTTAAAATAGGCGGCTTGGGCCCCTTATCCGGCAATGCGGCAGTTTATGGAGAGGCGGTAAAAAACGGTGCGCAGATTGCGGTTGACGAAATAAATGCGCAAGGTAATTTGCAATTGGATTTCCGTTATGAGGATGATCAGGCTGATACAGAAGCGGCTGTTAATGCATATAATACATTGGCTGATTGGGGCATGCAGGTGTCAATCGGTGCAACAACTTCCGGCAGCGGGCAGGCAGTTTCCCCTCTATATGCCGATGATCATATCTTTGTCCTTACCCCTTCCGGCTCTTCACCGGCGGTCATTTATCGCGATGCGCAAAATGCGCGGGAACCATATGGCAATGTATTTCAGATGTGCTTTACTGATCAAAATCAAGGGGTAGCTGCTGCCGATTATCTTGCCGCTCATGCAGAGCTCGGTTCTAAGATTGCCGTTATTTATCGGAATGATGATAATTATTCTTCCGGTGTTTTTACTACTTTCAGCAAAGAGGCGACGCTAAAGAATCTGCATATTGTTTATGAGGGTACCTTTACGAAAGATGCCTCCGATTTTTCTGTGCAAATTCAACAAGCACAGTCCGCCAACGCGGATATTGTTTTTCTTCCCATTTATTATCAGCCGGCTTCGCTGATTTTGCAGGCGGCCAAGAGCGCTCATTATACGCCGGTATTCTTCGGCTGTGACGGCATGGATGGCATTTTAGCACAGGAAAACTTTGATACAAGCCTTGCGGAAGGCTTATATATGCTGACGCCGTTCTCCGCCGATGCGTCGGATGAAGCGACCCAAAATTTTGTAAAGACGTATAAAGAAAAATACAATGAGGTGCCCAATCAGTTTGCGGCGGATGCATATGATGCCATTCATGCGATCGCACAGGCGCTTTTAGAAGCGAATGTTTCTGCGGATGCGGATGCGGCAGAGATCAATGAAGCGCTGATCAAACAGTTTACGACCATGACCTTTCATGGTATTACCGGAACCGGCGATATCACCTGGGATGCAAATGGCGAGGTTTCCAAAGGGCCACGCGCAATCATGATCAAAGATGGCGTTTATGTCAATGCGGAATAAATCATCAATAACCTCTTGCGCATAAGATTTTCATTGGTAACGTAGGAAGGAAGCAGGCCATGACTTTTCTGTCATATCTGATCGGCGGTTTGAGTTTAGGCAGCGTATATGCTTTGATCGCCTTAGGCTATTCCATGGTTTATGGGATTGCACGCATGTTGAATTTTGCGCATGGCGATATCATCATGATTGGCGCATATACGGCTTTTTCCATGGTCACGGCAATCGGCTTGCCCGCTCCGCTTGGAATACTTTCGGCAATTATTGTCTGCACGTTTCTGGGCGTGATGATTGAGCGGCTTGCTTATCGTCCATTGCGTTTTGCGCCCGGCCTGGCCGTTTTAATTACGGCGATCGGCGTTTCGTATTTTCTGCAGAATGCTGCGCAAAATATCTGGGGGGCGGATTCAAAGTTCTTTCCGCAGAATTTTTTCCCCGCCGGCGGTATTTCCATCGGCGGCTTATTGATCTCATGGCTTTCCGTAATTACGGTCATCACTTGTATTGTTATCATGCTTTCAATATCTTTCTTTGTTTATCGCACCCGTACAGGAAGTGCTATGCGTGCATGTTCAGAGGATAAAGATGCGGCCGCCTTGATGGGCATCAACGTCAACCACATGATCTCTCTGACCTTTGCCATCGGCTCCGCTTTAGCCGGTATTGCGGCTGTTCTTCTGGCTTCGACCTATCCCTCCATTTCGCCGACCATGGGTTCAATGCCGGGCATCAAGGCGTTTACCGCCGCCGTTCTTGGCGGCATCGGTTCGATACCGGGCGCCTTTGTCGGCGGCCTTGTTTTAGGCGTCATTGAGATATTGGCCAAGGCCTATCTGTCGCAGCAGCTGTCGGATGCAATTGTCTTCGGCATGCTGATTATCATTCTTTTACTGAAACCGACAGGACTGTTTGGTAAAATCGGCAAAGAAAAAGTATAAGGAGGAACGCATGGTCAAGAAATCAAGACTTAAAAATTCCGGATGCTTTCTTTCGTTGGCGATTGTGGTGGGCGCATATGTGATCCTTTCCCTTCTTTCTTTCGGGCATATGCTGGGGCGCAAATATGTCAGCCTTTTTGTGCCGGTATGTTGTTATATTGTCGCAAGCTTAGGGCTGAATTTGAATATCGGTATTTCCGGAGAATTGAATTTGGGGCAGGCAGGATTCATGGCGATCGGCGCTTTTACGGCAGCTGTTGTTTCAGGATATATGACGTTTATAACCACGGCGCCCACTTTTGTTATAGTGGTGCTTTCTATTCTTGCCGGTACGGTTCTATCGGCCCTGATCGGCTGGCTGATCTCTGTTCCGGTATTACGCTTGAGGGGAGATTATCTGGCCATTGTGACGCTTGCCTTCGGACAGATTATTGTTTCGCTTTTAAATAACATATATCTTGGCGTGGATCAAAATGGTCTGCATTTCAGCTTTATCAATCATTCGTTTGTGCTTGCCGAAGGGGGAAAGGAATTTATATCCGGCCCGATGGGTGTCATGCAGGAAAAAGCGCCGGCAAATTTTACAACCGGCATCGTGCTGGTCATTCTGGCTTTATGGCTGATTTACAGTCTTTTAGATGCAAAAGATGGACGGGCAATCATGGCGTGCCGAGATAATCGGATTGCTGCGGAAAGTATCGGCATTCCCGTTTCATCCATGAAAGCCGAGGCTTTTGTGATTTCTGCCGCACTGGCAGGCGGAGCCGGGGCGTTGTATGGTTTGAATTATGCTTCCTTTACAGCCGGAAAATTTGATTTTAATCTTTCAATTCTTATTTTGGTTTATGTTGTTTTGGGCGGTTTAGGTAATATAACGGGAACCATCATCGCTACGACGATTCTGGTCGTCTTGCCGGAAGCGTTACGCTTTTTAGCCACATATCGAATGTTGTTGTATGCTCTGGTTTTGATTGTGATGATGCTGGTCACAAATCGTGTCGATTTTCAAAAGATCATCGCACGGTATAGAAAGGGTACGAACCATGAGCGCTGAGTGGATTTTGGAAGTACATGATCTGGGGATTGATTTCGGCGGTTTGACGGCGGTCAATAATCTGCATTTACAAATTCGTTCAGGGACGATCAATGGCCTGATCGGTCCTAATGGCGCCGGAAAAACGACGGTCTTTAATATGTTGACGAAAGTATATACGCCAACGCGCGGTACAATCTTTCTGGATGGTAAAAATACGGCGGCCATGGATCCTTCGACGATATCTAAAAACGGGATTGCCCGCACGTTTCAGAATATTCGATTATTTCCAAAGCTGTCGGTATTGGATACGGTAAAAGTCGGAATGCATAATCATATTGATTATAAGGGAATAGATGCGTTTTTTCATACGCCGCGTTATGTACGTGAAGAAAAGATGGCAGATGAAAAAGCGCATGCGCTTTTGGATATTTTTGATCTGGAAGAGGAAGCTGACAGGCTTTCGGGAAATCTTCCCTATGGCGCCCAACGGCGGCTGGAAATCGCGCGGGCGATGGCAACGGATCCAAAACTGTTGTTACTGGATGAACCGGCGGCGGGTATGAATCCGCAGGAGACGGAAGAGCTGATGCATATCATTCGTCAGGTACGAGATCATTTTCATATCGCAATTTTGCTGATTGAACATGATATGAAATTGGTTATGGGAATTTGTGAGCAGATTACCGTCTTGAATTTTGGCATGCTGCTGGCGCAGGGGACGCCGGATGAAATACGCCAAAACGCGGCGGTGGTTAAAGCATATCTGGGGGAGTAAAAACATGTTGGAAGTTGAAAATCTGGTTGTTCACTACGGCATGATTGAAGCTGTAAAAAATATTTCTTTTACGGTGCAAGAAGGAGAAATCGTCACCTTGATCGGTGCTAACGGGGCCGGCAAGACGACAACCATGCAGACTATTTCGGGCTTATTAAGTGCGCATGATGGATCAATTCGTTTTGACGGTCGGGAAATCACAAAGATTCCGCCGCATCAAATTGTCTCTCTGGGTCTTGTGCAGGTGCCGGAAGGACGGCACGTATTTGCCGAGCAGACGGTTTTGGAAAATCTGCGGTTAGGCGCTTATCAAAGGCGGGATGGAAACGATATTCAAGCGGATTATGAACGGATTTTTGCACTTTTTCCGCGTTTAAAGGAGCGGCAGTCGCAAATTGCCGGAACATTGTCAGGCGGAGAACAGCAGATGCTGGCCATGGGTCGGGCTTTGATGGCTAAACCGCGCATGATCTTGCTGGATGAGCCTTCAATGGGTCTTTCGCCGCTTTTGGTGAAAGAGATATTTCATATTATCCGAATTATCAATCAGCAGGAACATGTCACGGTGCTGCTGGTGGAGCAAAATGCACGTATGGCTTTGGCGGCGGCGGATAGGGCCTATGTGTTGGAAACGGGAAAGATTACATTGCAGGGTGCTGCCGCTAAGCTGGCGCAGGATCCGCGTGTACAGAAAGCATATTTGGGAGGGTGAACAATGTATATTAAAGATCATATGACGGCAAAGCCGATTACAATCAGCAGGGAGCACACGGTAGCGCAGGCTTTGGAACGGATGCGACGGAATGGTTTCCATCGTCTCCCGGTGGTGGATGAAAAGGGCTGCCTGATCGGTCTTGTAACAGGCGGCCTTGTCGAAGAAAGCAACAGTGCCCGTCATACATCCTTATCAATCTATGAATTGAATTATCTGTTAAACCGTACGCGCGTAGAGGAAATCATGATCAAGGATGTAAAGACGATCGGGCCCGATGAATTTCTGGAGGAAGCGGCTTTGCGTATGGAAAGAAATAAAATTTCCGTATTGCCGGTTGTGGATGTTGAAAATCATGTAATGGGTATCATCACGGAGCATGATATATTCAAGGCTTTTGTCGATCTGATGGGTTATACGACGCCCGGTGTTCGTTTTGTAATCAATTTTGAAGATAAGCCGGGTGTCTTTGCGCGTGTATGCGATTTATTTGCCAGGGAAAACGTGAATCTTGAGAATATCGGCGTTTTTCATAATGAGCGCGGGGTGGAAACGGTGGTCAAGGTGACGGGCGAAGCTTCGGTTGAACATATGCGAAAGCTGCTTGAGTCTGACGGCGCAGTTCTTTCCGATATTTTGCAGATTGATCAGGAGGGTACGGCGCGGCATTATCCAATTCATAAGTGTAAAAAATAAAAAACGGGTTTGTGAAATGGAAATTGCAGGTGGATCGGGTCTTACACGGAAAATACGGGAAGGTCAATCTTTGCCGGTTCATGGTAAAATCATGTACGGGCTGCGCATGGCGGCGGTATAGTATGGATAAAAATATAAAAAACAAGTCTTTCCGTAAAGCGCTTGAAAAAGCGATCGCAATCACGGCTGTTGTTGTGGTTGCCTTTACATTTATCTTTCTGATCTGGACTTTGTTTGGACAGCGGCTGAAGGAATTGTTTCTTTTGCTGCAACATGGAAATGAGCAGGAAATCGGCGATTATTTAAATGCGGCCGGTGAAAAAAGCGGATTATTGTCCGTCTTTTTCATGTCCGTGTTACAAGTTGTTTCCATCTTTATTCCGGGAATGGCAATTGAGGTTGTTGCCGGGGTGATCTATGGCTGGCTGAAAGCGTTCATCATGACTTTCTCAGGATTCGTTTTTGGCAATGTTCTGGTTTTCTTCGTGGCGCGAAAACTGGGACGGCGGATCAATGATATTCTGGATTTACGTAGTCATAACAGCTGGATCACAGAAAAGATCAATCGTTTTTCACCACCGTTTGTACTGGCGATGGCCTACTTGGTTCCAGGCGTTCCCAATGGCATTGTGCCATATATTGCCGCTCGGGTAGATATTCGTGGAAAAACGTTTGCCAAGGCGGTTGCCGCGTCCAGCTGGATTCAGATTTTATGCAATTGTATTGCCGGGCACTATCTGATTCGTCGCAATATTCCGGCGGTTCTGCTGGTTTTCGGCATTCAGATTACGACGATTGCGGTGGCTGTGACGAATCGTAATTGGTTTCTGTCTTTAGGTGGTGAAAGAAAGCAGTCGGAGTCTGATCATGCGGTTACGGAGTGAATTAAGGGCAAATGCGGAAAAAAGCTATGCGGATTTTTCATCTTCTTTAACGCCAAATGTGGATCGTCGTCGTTTTCTTGGGGTGCGGATACCTGTTCTGCGAAAAATCAGTCGGCAGTTTCAGAAGGAGAATGATACCGCTTCTTTTATGCGGGCATTGAAACATACCTATATTGAAGAAGACTTGATACATGCTTTTCTCATCAACGGCATCATGGATATGGAAACGTTATACCGGGAACTGAATCGTTTTTTACCGTATGTAGATAATTGGCTTGTGTGTGACGCTTTACGACCGAAATTGTTTCAAAAGCGGAAAGCAGAAGCGATTTGTCTGGCCGGGAAATGGATGCGTCAAAAAGCGCCCTATACCATTCGCTTCGGCATTGAGGTATGCATGGTATATGGTCTGGGTGAGGCATATAGGCAAAGTGATCTGCATTATATTGCCCATCTTGAAAGTGAGCAATACTATGTGCAGATGATGCAGGCGTGGTATTTGGCTACCGCATTGATCATGCATGAGAAAGAGGTAATGGATCTTTTGCAAGATATACATCCGACAGTACAGAAGATGACGATTCAGAAAGCAATTGATTCTTATCGTATTTCCGACTCTCTTAAGCAGGAATTAAGAAGGATCAGGCAAGCGAAGAAGCAAGGACAGACATGCGTTTGATTGATATGAAAAATTCCATATGGACTGGAAAGAGGAATACGAAAGTAAGAAAATAAGGCTATGTGCAAATGCAGACGAATTCAGATGATTTTTATTGTTCTTACTTTGTGTGGCTGCTCTGGCTTGCCGATGCCGACAACGCAGACTGATACGCCGGCCAATACCGAAGATACGGTAGAAGCGCGGCATGGTGTGGGCAGGGCTTCCATGCTTGAAAATGTACACACCGCTTTTTTTGACATCTGCGTGCGGGATGCATATCTATGCGCCGTATATGATGGTATTCAAGCGCCGGCTAAGCATATGTTGTTAGCTGTGGAGGTTGTATTAAACAATACGACGGATATGGATGCGCCGATGTTTGATACTGATTTTCAGATTCAATGGGGGACAGAGGATTTTGCAGTTCCTGTGACGTATCAAAGCAATCAGCAGGCAGATCGTCTGCTGGAAGATTCTTATACGCTGCGGTCTCATAGTAAAGTGGAAGGTGTTCTCCTTTATGCCGTTCCGCAGGGAATATCGGATTTTCAGATGGTCTATCAGGAATATGATGATCGAGAAATACTGGGCGATTTGTTTATTATCTCCATTCATGCAAAGTCACAGTCAGAGTAAAAAAAAAGAAGCGCGTCTGCGCTTCGCGGAATTAACGCTTCTTTTTATTCCGCATCCGAGCGTTCTTGCGGGCCTCTTCGGACTTGAGTCTTTTTTTAACGCCCGGCTTGACATAGAATTCTCTTTTTTTGCATTCCGCCAGAGTTCCGTCCCGGGAGACTGATCTCTTAAAGCGGCGAAGTGCATCATCGAGTGATTCGTTTTCGCGAACTACGATCTTTGCCATGTTTCCTCCATACGGACAAAATTATAGCGGAAATATGCGAGAAATGCGCGTTAAAATGAAAAAACTGCTCAACATGATGTGCCTGAGAAACAAGGCTGTAAAGGAAATGGTTTAAGTTACATATGCTTAGTAAAGAAAATACCGAAAGTGAGACACAGAAAATAGCATAAGCCCGCATTAAGGTGCTAAAGTTTGATGGGTAATCATGCCGGGGGAAACAATGATCAATACAAAAAAGAGAGCTTCTATGTTGCAGGTGGTTGAAGATATAAAGCCGTATATTACGAAAAAATTTATGTCAGCGCCGAGCATCAAAGAAAGCGATATTCCCGACATCTGTCGGATTCTTCTGTCCAGATACAAGAATGTATCATTCCTGCAGGGACTGACTAATAGCAAACCTGTTTTTAAAATTCGGGTAAAAGGTTTGCTTGCAGTGGAAGAGAAGGCTTTTGAAGTAACGGGCAGCAATAGAAAGAAAGCTGCATCTAAGAAAAAAGATGATTTAAGTTGGGTTGATCGGCTGGAAGAAATGGATGCGGTGCTGGATGATTTTTAAGGGCATTTTGTGCTGCTGGCAGCGAATCGTCTGTTTTAAGGATGAAGCTTTACTCCAGCTCTGCTTATATGAAAAAAATCATGCATGATTTATTACAATATACTTAAAAGAAGGCAAAGGGGATTGGAATAGTTAAAAAGTCAAATTACGTTACTCTAAAGATAATAGAAATACTGAATAACAAAACAAAAACTTCCTTTCGGAAGTTTTGCTCACACAATGTGAATCCGTAAAAACGGTGAATGCGCTAAAAGCTTATTTGAACTTGCTATGTGATTTTGCTGGTAACAAAACCGTATTCTTTATAGAATAAATCCAGCGGATTGTCAACTACTTAAAATGTTCTGTTTTACAACTGTTTGTGCCAGGAGGGGAAAAATGAAGCGGAATGGAAATAATAAAAAAATCGGAAATTATTATGTTGGATTAGATGTAGGAACCAGTTCATGCGGATGGGCGGTCACAGATCCGGAGTATCATGTTTTACGTTTCAAGGGAAAATCAATGTGGGGAGCGCGTTTATTTGATGAAGCGGAAACAGCAGCAAACAGACGTACTGCAAGGGCAGCACGTCGTCGTTTAGCGCGAAGAAAGTTTCGGCTAAATCTACTGAAAGAATTTTTTGAACAAGAAGTTGCCAAAATTGATCCATTGTTTTTTGAACGTCTAGAAAATAGTAATCTTTATGAAGAAGATAGGAAAACAGGAACAGGTACGTATTCTCTTTTTAATGATAAAGAATACACGGATCGTGAATATTTAAAACAATATCCTACAATTTATCACTTGCGCAGCGAGCTTATTCATTCGGCGGAGCCTCATGATGTTCGCTTGGTGTTTTTGGCACTGCATCATTTATTTAAGAAGCGTGGGCACTTTCTTTATGATATGGGCGAAAAAGATGAACTCAAGTCGCTTGATTCTGCGCTTCTCGATTTAAGAAATTATTTGGATGAAAATAATATCAATTTCGACATTCAGAATAAAGAGGATTTCAGGCGCATTTTAATGAGCGATTTGGGAGTAAGCGAAAAGAAGAAATTGAAAGAGTATTACGGTCATGTTGAAAGTTCAGAAGAAAATTCGGATGAGTATATTGATATAAATACGCTGATTGAGGCGCTTTCCGGCGCGTCATTTAAAATAGCAAAGCTTTTTAACGATGAATCATTGAATGAAATGGAAATTAAAGCTTTATCTTTAAAGGACAATTTAGATGAGAATTATGATGTACTTTCAACGATGCTTGATGAGAGATTTGAATTGCTTCCTTTATTGAAAAATGTAGTTGATACAGCAAGGTTAAGTACTCAGCTTGGAGACAATCATTATATATGTGATGCGAAGAAGATGTTATATGAGAAAAATAAAAGAGATTTGAAAACATTGAAAGCGTATATTCGAAGAGTATATGGCGATCAGTATAAAGAAGTATTTTATCCGAAAAATAAGGTCAATAACTTTGCGGCTTATACGCAACATAAAATGGAAAGAAAGGACAAGAAAGATGAACATGAAGTATTTCTTACATTTTTGAAAAGCAAATATTTCAAGGAAAAGGAAAATCTCATAAGCTCAGAAGAAATAAGAATGTATGAGGAAGTTAATGCTGGAACATTTTTGAGAAAACTGAAAGGTACAGAAAATGGGCTGATTCCCTATCAACTAGAGCATAAAGAAGTAAAGAAAATTTTGGAAAATGCTTCTGCTTATCTTCCCTTCTTAAAGGAAGTACAGTCGGATGGACTGACAGTAGCTGAGAAAATTGATCAGACATTTACATTTAGAATCCCATATTATGTAGGCCCATTAAGTACAAAAGCAAATCATCATTTTATTTCGCGTAAAGATGAAAAGATCTATCCGTGGAATTTTAAAGAGATTGTTAATTTGGAAGAGAGTTCTAAAAACTTCATGAATTCTCTGATTGGTAGATGCACTTATACAAATGAGACGGTTTTACCGTTAAATTCTTTGCTATATAGCAAATTTATGGTCCTTAATGAGATAAATCGGATCTGCATAAATGGAAAGAACATACCCGTTGAGACGAAGCAGGATATATATCGGGATTTATTCGTAGTCTCTAAGCGCAATATTGCAAAGAAACATATTTTTCTTTATTTAAAGCAAAGGGGATTTGTGAGCGATTCTGATGTGCTGTCCGGCATTGATGATCGTGTAAAAGCAAATCTGAAATCTTTACACGATTTTCAGGGGATTTTGAAAGACGGTATTTCAGATCGTAATCAGGATATGATCGAAAAAATCATCAAGACCATTTTAGTCTATTCCGATGATAAAAAGATGCTTAGAAACTGGCTTAAGAAAAATATAAAAAATTTAAATGATGAAGAAATTAAAAAAATTTGTAGACTGAATTATCGTGGATGGGGCAGGCTGTCAAAAGAGTTTTTACAGAATATTTATCATGTTGATAAAAATGGTGAAGCTTTCAATATCATAGATATGCTATGGAGAACAAATGAAAATCTCACCAAGCTGATGAGTGGTTCATATGATTTTCAGAAAAAATGCATGGAGTATAAAAAAGATCATTTCAGCTCTGAACAAAGTATAAGAAAGCAGTTGGATGATTTATATATCGCCCCATCTGTACGCCGAAGTATCTGGCAGACTGTACGGGTTGTTGACGAATTGGTTGACATTCAAAAAAATGCGCCCAAAAAAATTATGATTGAAATGGCTCGCCCAAGTAAGAATGATGTTAAGAAACAACGCACGATATCGCGAAAAGAAAAATTGATTGCTTTGTATAAAGCCTGTCATGAACAGCAAAATGAATTATTTGAAAAGTTGAATCAAGAGACGGATGAATCGCTTCGCAGAGATAAACTGTATTTGTATTATACGCAGCTTGGAATATGTATGTATTCAGGTGAGAAAATTGATCTGGTTGAGGCTATGAAAGATAATCAGACATACGATATTGATCATATTTTTCCTCGTTCTCGTATTGTTGATGACAGTATTGAAAATCGTGTCTTGGTAAAAAGTGAAGAAAATCGTAAAAAGGGGAATGTTTTCCCGATTTCTGATTCTATTCGAAAAAAAATGCAAAGTTTCTGGGCGACTTTGCATTCGCAAAAGCTCATATCGGACAAGAAGTATAGTCGGTTAATGCGTTGTACCCCACTTACAGATGAAGAGCTTTCTTCTTTCGTCGCTCGACAGCTTGTTGAAACACAGCAGTCGACGAAGGCCCTTGCAACCATTTTGCAGCAAATATATCCAAATACGAAAATCATATATTCAAAGGCAATCAATGTGAGCAATTTTCGCCGTAAGTATGCAGAACATGGTTTTATTAAAAACAGAGAGATCAATGACCTTCATCATGCTAAAGACGCATATTTGAACATTGTTGTCGGAAATACGTTTGCTACAAAATTTACTGATAGATTTTTCAGGCATATCCATGAATATGCTGAAAATGATTCTTACAGTTTAACAAAAGTATTTGATTATGATGTTGCAGAGGCGTGGAAAAGTGATGGAACATCGTTGAAAATAGTTGAGAAATACATGAATAAGAATAATCCAATTGTTACCGTTGCTACAATTTGCGAAAAAGGCGCACTTTATGATCTGCAGCCCAAGCCAAAAGCAGCTGACAAAATTTCGTTATTCCCTTTAAAAAAAGGTATGTCTGTTACTAAGTATGGTGGATATAAAAATCTCACAGGAAGCTATTTCTATATCGCAGAGCATCAGAAAAAAAAGAAAAAAATTACAACAATCCTTCCAGTATATCTGTATAACGCTGCCGCATATGAAGATAACCCAATCAAGTATTCTGAAAACGTACATGGTCTAGTCAATCCTAAAATTGTGATTGGAAAATTACCGATAAATTCAGTTATTGAAATTGACGGTTCGCGATTACTGATTACAGGAAGATCAAACGCAAATAATCTATACATGCATAATTATCAGTTTGCTGTAGATCCAAAACATGCGGAGTATATTCGAAATGTAAACAAATATGTATCTCGACACGACAAAAAAAGATCACAATCATCAATAACGGATCATCCAGTACCTTCAAAATATGATGAGGTCTCCGTACCTGAAAATATTGAGCTGTATGATTGGTTTTGTGAACGCTTGCAACAGTCCCCGTATAAACAGTTATTTGCTATCTTGATTAACGATTTAGAAAATGGGCGTGAAAAATTTATAGCGCTAGATAATTTAACGCAAGGAAAACTTCTTTTAGAGATATTGAAGGGCTTTAAGTGTGATAGGCAAACTGTTCACATTAAAGAATTGAATGAACAAGGAAGCGTTGGAACAATAGCCAAAACATCTAATATATCAACATTTAAACATGTAAAGGTGATATTTCAATCTGTTACGGGCCTTTACGAGTATGAAAAAAAGATTTTAGGTGATTAACGAAATGTCGTGGAGGGTTGTTGTAATCAGCAGTATAGCAAAACTCGATTATAAAATGGGGTATCTGATGATCCGCACTAAGGGTGAAAGTCATCGAGTGCATATTAAGGAAATTTCCACATTGATTATTGGCTCCACTTCCGTATCGCTTACAGCTTATTTGCTTAATGAGCTGGCAGAACAGAAAGTTAATGTGGTATTTTGCGATACGAAAAGAAATCCAGCTGGGATGTATGTGCCTCTTGCTGGTAGTCATGATTCAACAAGGGCAATACGAGAACAGATTAGTTGGGCAAAGCATGCGAAGGAAATAATGTGGCAAAAAGTTATTATGAATAAGATTCTTGGGCAGGCAGCTGTCTTAGAAGCCACGGGTCATCATAAGGAATCGGAAAAGTTACATGGATATATTAGACAAATTGAGCCTGGGGATATAACAAATCGTGAGGGCCATGCTGCCAAGGTGTATTTTGATGCTCTTTTTGGAATGGATTTTGTACGAACGGATGAGCAAAATCCGATTAACACTGCACTGAATTACGGATATAGCATATTACTTTCTGCGGTAGCACGTGAAGTTGTCAGTTGTGGATGCATAACGCAACTGGGTATTCATCATGATAATGTATTTAATCATTGGAATTTAGCGTGTGATCTGATGGAGCCGTTTCGCCCATATATTGATTTACAGGTATTTCACTTGCCGCATGGTGAATTGGATCACGAGAAGAAAATTAAACTGATTTCAATTTTAAATTGTAAAATCAATTTAAATAATCGGGAGGAATTCTTTTCAAATGCATTATCGATTTATGTCAAAAGCTGTATAGGCTATATGAATTTGCAAGATGGTAAAATAAGTTTTCCGGAATATGAACTATCGACTTATGAGACTAATTGTATTTTTTGATTTACCCACTGTGACTGCCGCAGAGAAACGAGAATATATACAATTTCGAAAATTTTTGCTTCGGGATGGTTTTTTTATGGTGCAGGAATCGGTATATTGTCGACTATCACAAAATCAAGCCGCAGCAAATGCGCTTATTAGTCATATTAAAAAGAATAAACCATCTGCAGGAATCGTACAGATTTTAATGGTTACCGAGAAGCAATATATGGGTATGGAAATGGTTATTGGGGAAAAGCATACAGATGTTATTGATTCAGCAGAGAGGTTAATTGAACTATGATCAGAATAGCGCATTTGCAGTACTTAGATGAACTAATTGTAGATGAAGAGAAAGGACCGGAAACGGTTGTTTATGAAAATGGAACATTATTTCGTCAAGTTGTTTGTGAACTCAACAGACAAAAGGAAAATATGGGAGGCGGTTTTACCGTTTGTGATGAGAAATATAATGAAATCAACATATATGAATCGGTTACACTTTTATCTGATATTTTGAGACCTGATTTAAATGATCGAAAATTCAAGACAAGATTGTTGAAACTACTTAATGAAGATGCAGAAATCAGAGAAGAAATATTTCCTATTATTGGAAAAATGAATGAATTAGGAAATTCGATATGTATGAAGTCAAACTTGGATTTAAGCTGTAATTTAATGCTGACGAATGAAGATATTTTAAAAATTTTGGACTTTAAAATTGACTTAACGGGATATGATGAATTAGAAACAATTATCATATATATCAAAACGTGCCAAGAGCTTATGAACCACAAGGCCGTAATTACAGTTAATTTAAAAGATTATTTAGATGTGCCAGATTTTACAGAACTGATAAAAGAGGTGTGTAATCTGAAAATCCCATTTTTAATGATCGAAAGGCATACGCATGATAAACTTGACGATCCTGAACATCTACGAATTGTTGATCAGGATCTTTGCGTTATATAATAGAAATGCTTTGTGACCAGTTGCTGCTTGCTATGGTAGCTAAAATGTTTCTCAAACCTTTGAGGTTTGAGAGCTATGTGAATTTTGCTGGTAGCAAAGCGATACGGTTATCCAAAAGACCGGTGCAACTGTTTGAGAGCTATGTGAATTTTGCTGGTAGCAAAGCTCAATTATTTTACCTTCATCTCCTTATGATGTTTGAGAGCTATGTGAATTTTGCTGGTAGCAAAGCTCGCACGCGCATCTCTAATCGCTTTACAGGGTTTGAGAGCTATGTGAATTTTGCTGGTAGCAAAGCAAAATTAATATTCAAATCACCTGAAGTATGTTTGAGAGCTATGTGAATTTTGCTGGTAGCAAAGCTAATTCGGCGATTAGTAAATGAAGCAAAATGTTTGAGAGCTATGTGAATTTTGCTGGTAGCAAAGCAACCTTCAAATCATATTCAGAAAGCCCGTTGTTTGAGAGCTATGTGAATTTTGCTGGTAGCAAAGCGGTTCCTGTTACTTCTTCTACTAGTGAATGGTTTGAGAGCTATGTGAATTTTGCTGGTAGCAAAGCCTACTCTTCTTCTTAGTCATATCAGCGTTTGTTTGAGAGCTATGTGAATTTTGCTGGTAGCAAAGCTGCAATCCCGATAGGTGCGTGTGCTTTGTCGTTTGAGAGCTATGTGAATTTTGCTGGTAGCAAAGCAGAATTAGAAAGCTCATGATCAAATGTTTTGTTTGAGAGCTATGTGAATTTTGCTGGTAGCAAAGCTTATGTATCCTGAGTCTGC
>CAUTVM010000003.1:0-45041 GCA_963541855.1 uncultured Erysipelotrichaceae bacterium | reverse complement strand
GATAAAAGACACATTATCCTGACAAAGAAAGCTTGTCGCTTCTGCAATTTCAGATAACCTGCCAAGGCGGCCACATGGAATATCCTTGATTGCTTCTTTCCATCGATCCCCGGAAAGAACGGCCTGTGATTCCACCCAGCCCGCAGCCACCGCATTAGAATTAATTCCTGTCCCCGCCAATTCTGCTGCAAAAGACTTGGTCAAAGAAATGACCCCGGCTTTGGCTGCGCCATAAATAGCCACTCCCTTCCCCGGCATCTTACCGTCAGAAGAAGAAATATTAACGATCTTTCCATAATGATTCGGCAACATAGAATACTTTATCACCGCCTGCGTAACAAAAAACATTCCCTTGAGGTTGACATCAATAACAAAATTGAAATGATCTTCCTCAACATCTAATACATTTTTTGCTGGATATACGCCGGCATTATTGATGAGAATATCAATTTTCCCTGCCGTGTCTACAATTTTCTTTATAACTTCACGAGTCTGCTTAACCTGCGTCAGATCGCAGACAAACGGATATGCCTTTTTACCCATTTTACGAATATTTTGAATAACCGTATCCTCTTCAGATATTTTCAAATCCAGGACAATAACATCCGCTCCCTTAAAAGCCAGCGTTTGCGCAATAACTTGCCCGATTCCTCTGGCCGCACCGGTTACCAATGCAACTTTCCCTTCAAAAATTTTCTCACTCATTAATTTCTCCTCCTAATGCTCAAAAAGATCAAAATCCGTCTGCATTCCTTCATTGCTTTCTGAGCTAAATTCCGATATTAAAGTCTGAATACCGATTTTCTTCATGCCTAACATGACTGCAAATGGATTATGAATGTCTACATAAGAAGAAAACGTATCTAGGACAGCAGCAGCGAAAGCTTTTGCTTCACATACAACGCCCGCCGCCGCTTCATCAATTCGCTCAAAATCAATTAATCTGAGAACCTGCGGAATATAGGTTTCAAGCTGCTTTGCAAGAGCAAGTTTCTGTACAATCTCTTCCATTCGAATCGTTTCAAGCAGACCTTCATCGGCCATCACAGTAACAGCATATCCATTTTGATAATGCGCTTGACCAGCCATATCGAATAATAGACATTCTGACAAATGTGCATCATTCAAAGCCGGATTATTCTTATTTCGCCCGAGCTTGTTTGTAAATAACATTGACCCGATGAGATCTTCTTGATATAGCTGATTTAAGGCCGACAGCATGATCATTCGCTTATAAGGAGAATGAAAATCATCACCAAAAGACGGCGCAAGCCGCGCACCGAGAAGATCGCATACAATATATTTCTCAAGTGCCGCCATGCCAATTAGCTCACTGATATGCTGTGCCTTTGAACCATAGCCGTCATCCAGATTGGAATGAATCAAAGCACCGTCTTCTTTGTGCTCTGCCATAGTTGCAATGGCCTGAATCGTGCTGATAGTTCTTGCTTCAATATCCGGAAATTGTTCATAGTCCCATCCGAAGAACTGCGAAATATTACCCATCGTGGTAATACCCGCCTGCAGCGCATGCGTACAGGAATCAAATGATGCCGGTGAACCGATCATATTATCTCCAAGATGAATCTGAGCAAACTTCAAAGAAGCAAGACGATCCCAGTCTTTCTGATTTCTGAAATATAGCGCCGTATGTTCCTCTTCATCACTTCTCAAATTTTGCGGCAACGCCATGGAGGGATCAATGGACACACCAAAACGATCTAACACAAGTCCTTGCCCTTTCAACAGTTTCTCCAGTTTCTTTACGCTCCATTCGAACTGCATCCAGTCACGAAAACAGAAATGCGCATGATACATAAAATGTTTCCTGCCTGCATTCATTTTCTTATAGACAACTTCATTGGCAAAGCCGGTACTCTTCATCCAAGCGCTGTTTCCTATTTTAATAGATTTTGCCTTATGGCGAGCTTCATCTATAAATGATGTATTCGCAGAATCAATAGAAGACAGTTCTTTTTTTAAAATATTATTCATTTGTCTTTTTCTCCTTTACAGGTTTTCCTACAGCCAATGCCGGTTGCCGCAAGAATTAATGAGAAAATCGGTGTAAAAAATCCCATATAGTAATAAGGAAGGTATGCAGATACCGAAATACCCAGGGCATTTGCACAATAAATGCCGTTAGTTCCCCAAGGAACCATTGGACAGATAATCGTTGCCCCGTCCTCAAGTGTTCGTGAAAGTATTGATCGATCCAAACCAAACGTATCATATTTTTCGCCCAGCACATTTGCCGGTATCAACATTGCGAGATATGGATCAGCTGCAAAATAACTCAGAAGGATACAGGATATCAATGTCGTGGCAACCAGGCTGAAACGACTCCTGGTCACTTTGTTCAGTTTGAAAAGAAACTGATTCATGATACCGGTAGACTGCATCAGCCCCGCCATCATCAACGACATAAACATAAGGGCAACCGTACTGGTCATGGAAATAAGACCGCCTCTAGTCAATAAATGATCAACTGCTTCAATTCCGGTATTGGAAATAAAGCCTGCATACATGTACTGCAGAATCAACGCTATGGATTGTCTTTGGAACAATGCCATTTCTATAACCCCTAGTCCGATAGAAATCATCATGGTCAGAATCGCCGGCAGTTTTTTTACAATCATGATTAACATAAGTATAAGCGGCAACATCAGTATAGGATTGATCCAGAAGATATCACGTATACCGTGCGCAATGATCAAAATCTGAGACTCATCTGTAGCCAATGCCTGATATTTCAAACTGCATATAAAGAAGATAACAAGAGAAATCAAGAAAGCTGGTGCTGTAGACCAGATCATGGAACGTGTATGATCATAAAGATCCGTTTTCGCTACGGCGGCGGCAAAGTTTGTAGAGTCACTGACCGGAGATTGTTTATCTCCGAAATAAGCACCACAGATGATTGCTCCAGCTGTCATTCCGATCGGCATATTCATCCCATATCCAATCCCGATAAAGGCAACGCCAATCGTACCGATTGTTGTCCATGAACTTCCAGTTGTAATGGACATGATGGAGCATAAAACAACGACCGATGGCAAAAACCATCTAGGAGAAAAGATACGTAATCCATAATAAATAATGGAAGGAACCGTTCCCGAAGCGATCAAAACACCCACCAGAATACCGATTAGACAAATAATCAGCATTGTTTCAATTGATTCTGAAATGCTTCTGATAATAGATTCCCTCATGGTTTCCCAAGAGATACCGAGAATAAAGCCATAGCTCAGAAGTACAGCGCAGCTAAACAGAAGTACTACATGCGGATTTTGTTTCAGTACAGCCACGCCATAAATCAGAACTCCAACTGCAATCAACAAAGCAGTTAAACTTGATGCAAACGTTGGAGTATGCGTTTTTTTAGTAGTCACAATTTACTTTCGGCCAAGAGCAAAGAAGCCTACGCCGTCTTTGTCTCAGGAGCTTTCTCTGCTTTGGTCTGAAACTTATTCAGCATTGCAAACAATATGCAGAAAAGCGGAGATAGATAACCGATGAAATAATATGGAATATACTGCATTGTTGCAACACCGAGAGTTAACGTCACATATACACCGCCCGATCCCCATGGCACCATCGGCGCAAAAAACACAGCATTGGCAATCGAACGGCAAAGAATAGATCTGCTTAATCCCAAGTTGTCATATGCTTTGTCTAAAGACTTTGCCGGCAATGTCATCGCCAGATACGGATCAGCCGCAAAATAACTCATCACAAAGGTTACAACTGTAGTCAGAGCCGTCAAAGGCGATAACTTAGTAACAATACGGGCCAAATGATTCAGAATAACATCCATCATTCCAATTCTCTGCATAACGCCTGCCATCCAAAGCGAGAAAAACATCAAGGCAATGGTTCCCATCATACCATTGACTCCGCCTCTTGTAATGATACGATCAACATCTGCGATACCGGTATTCCCCACATACCCGTTAACCAGATAGCCGAAAGAATCCGTCAAAGAATGATGTTGAACAAAAACGGTAACGATCATTCCTGCCGCTGCAGCTGCCAGCATTGTAGCAACCGCAGGAGCCTTACGTACCATCATGATCACCATAACCACTACCGGCAACAGGCAGAAAACATTCAAGTTATAGGCGCTCTCCAAACCGGACAGCGTAGTTTCAATCTGTGCTGATGCAGTCACATTCGCTGATGAATAACCGGCTCCAATTATTGCAAAGATAATGATGGACAAAAGCAAAGCTGGAATCGTGGTGCAAAGAAGCTCTTTCACACTTTTATATAGATTTGATCCGGAAATCGCAACCGCAAAGTTAAAACCATCTGACATCGGAGACTGCGCATCTCCAAAAAAAGATCCACAGCAGATAGCTCCGACGGTTACCGGCGCCGGAATACCCATCGAAGTCGCAATGCCTAAGAAAGCAACTCCAACCGTACCGGCTGTAGTCCATGAACTTCCAGTCAGGGTGGACATAATTGCACAAATAACAACCGTAAACGGAAGTACAGCATTTGGCGAAAAAATCTTCAATCCCCAGTAAATAACAAAAGGAACCGTTCCACCGGAAACCCACGAACCAATTACCATACCGATGGTCATAATAATAAGCATTGCCTCAAGGCTGGACGAGATGGATTTAAATGCTGACTTCATCATATCGTTCCAAGAAACCTTGAGATGCATTCCATAGAACATCATAACCAACGTACAAAGAAGTAACGGGATCTTGGAATCAAGACTCAACCCGATAATGCCATACATGAGCATAACAACTGAAAGCAATAGAATCAGGAGTGAACCTTTCATTGTCGCTTTCTTTTCTTGCCCCCTTTTTAAGGATTCCGCCATACCAAAAACCTCCCTTTCATTTTGCTGAAAACAGCTTGTTACTTTTTTAATAATTTCATTATAGGTTTAACAAAAAGCTTCTCAATATAGTGACATATATATAAAACCTTTATCTTACGATAAAATTCACATAGTAAAAAAACAGGCTTTTTTCCTGTCTTTATGCGATAAATCAGAACTTTTTAATTTAAAGGGCATCTAACTTTTTGCGCTATCTTGTGAATAAACAAGCAATATGTTTATAGGTTCTTCCTATAGCTCATGCATTTTATACGCACACGTCTCCAATAATTCCACAAACTTTTTGCCGGTTGCGGACAGCTCTTCATCTGCTCGAATGATATAACCAACGGCGACAGTACTTGTCTTCGCTAAAGGAACAGTTACAATATCCGGACCGTTCAGTTCCTTATGAACCATATTTGTACAGATTGTAAACCCCTGCAGCTTGCGAAGCAAATAAAACATTGTGCTGCGATCAGTGCAGTTCACTGTCTTTCCATGATCAAATACAGTACGAGTCTCTTCTGTAAAATAACGGGAATTAAACTCACCCGTTTTAAAGGCAATATATACATAGTCGCTAAGATCATCAACATTCAATATCTTTTTCGCCGCCAGAACATGACCTTTTGTCAACATTACGCATTGAGGAGAGTGAAACAGGACATGAAACTCCAGTCTGCCGGCCGCCAATTTCTTCTCTATACTGGCCCGATTGGTTTCATTCCAATAAAGAAGTCCAAGCTCACTTTTATTGTCTCGAACATTTTCAAGGACATGTTGTCCACTCGTTTCAATTAAACTAAAATCATATTTTTCAAGATTGCTGTTTTTAACTAGGCGATAGAATGCCTCTGTGCAAAAGGTATAATGTTGAGCAGAAACACGGAAAATTTCCTTTGCCCCGGTGAAGCCGAAATATTTTTTTTCCAGGCAGTCTGCCTCTTTTACGACTTCTCTAGCGTCATTGAGAAGCTTTAAACCTTTACTTGTGATTCGGATTCCTTTAGAAGTACGTTCAAATATTTCAAAGCCAAACTCTTGTTCCAAACCGTTGATAGCTTCAGAAAGCGAAGGTTGTGAGATATACAGATTTTTAGCGGCCGCATTGATAGAGCCATAAATAGCCACAGCGATAAGATATCGTAACTGTTGTAATGTCATGATCGTTCCGCCTCGTTTCTGAAAATGATCATACACCGACTTATACGAAGTATAAAACAAGGAGCTTCCAAGATTCAGAAGCTCCAAGTTCTTTTATTTATTTATGCATAAAATCCGGTTGCATAACCAAGAGCGGTTAACAGCAAAGCAAGCACCAGCATCATTCCCATAATCTTAAGCGGCGACCATTTCTTATGTGTATAAAGATGATAAACCCATATTGTTAACAAAAGCGGCAGTAACTTAGGGAAAATGCCATTCAGCATGTTGTCCGCATTAAACAGCTCCGTCGGAATTGTCACATCATTCATTGCGTCATACACATCTTTCATGATATGAAGCGGCAATGAACATGAAACATATGATGCGGTCAATGCCCCGGTAACAATCAAGCCAAGGATGGTCATGGCATCTGTTAATACATCCAGTTTCCCGCCGGCCATCATCTTCTGCATGCCTTCCAGCCCGGACTTATAACCCAGCCGAAACAGCTTCCAACTCAACGCACACGTGCCGACAGGATAAATAATCATATACACGAGGGAGCCAAGCCATGGAATACCGGATTGTGAAATCGACAAGCAGATTGTAAGCAGAATCGGAATGATCGTCGCAACCCAAAGTGAATCACCGATTGCCGAAGTTGGACCGATCAAAGCTACCTTAACAGACTCAATAATATCCGGTGTGCATTGGCCGTTGGCATTACTTTCTTCAAGACCGCAGACAATCCCATTGCAGATAGAGCCAACTTGAGCTTCCGTATTGAACAAGCTGATATGTCTTTTTAATGCGGCTGCTTTATCCTCTTTAGATTCATAAAGATCATCAATAATCGGAGACATTGCCTGTCCAAAAGCCATGCCTAACATGGATTCCGCCTGTTGGGAACAGCCATTCCAAAAGAACCAGTTACGAAAAGATTTTTTCAAGCTTTCCGGCTTGATTTTCTTAACATTATTTTCTGACATCAGGCATTTGCCTCCTTCCCTTTTATTTCAACGTTAAAGTAAATCACCGCAATAATCGTTGCCATAACTGCAATCGCCATCGTGGAAAGATGCAAATAGGCAACTCCGACAAAACCCGCCAAAAAGATCACGATGTACCACTTTTTCTTCAGTAGAAATGAGAGAATAATTCCCATTCCAAGCGCAGCCATCATGCCTCCAAAAGTACTCAAGGCAATCGTCAGCCAGCCCGGAATCAGATTCACAAAGTCCGCCTGTGTAGATGCCGCTGTCATTCCCGTTAGCACAATGAGAGCCGGAATAAATCGACAAAGAAAACCGATCGTCTGGCCATATACGACATTGGGCACAAACATGTGCTTCGTATCCCCATCTTCGGCATACTTCTGTGCAATTCGATTTAGCGGAAGATTCAGCGCATACGACACATTCCACATCAGTTGACCAACAAGACCGCCGATTCCCGCAAATACTGTTGCCAGACCAATCAGCCCTGCCGCATCCATGCCTTTGCCAAATACAACCGCTGCTGCCGTTCCAACATAGGTCGCATAACTTAAATCCCATGCTACAGCGCCACCGGGAGTAACATTGCCCATGTACATGATCTGCAATGGAATGCCAACCACCATGGCACTCTGCACATCCCCAAGAATCAAGCCGACAATCAAAGAAGCCACCAGCGGACGCCCGAGCGTATACCATCCGATCGTATTACCGACAATAGAGCCTATGGAACCCAAATAAATAAACAAGGCAATCAAAATGATCTGAAACCAATTCATGAAATTTCTCCCCTCTCCTTATTTCAGGTTTTCTATAAAGGTGTGCCACTCTTTGCTCTGGGCATTTGGAAGCTGTTGAAATATAACTTCAAAACCTTCACTGACCAATGCCGAAATTTCTTCAATATCTGTATCACTCAGATAAAAGATTCCCGTCGCCCCCGTCATCTGATGATCTGTATCCGGCCTTTTTGCCATATTTCCAAGGTATATACGCTCGCACCCCTTCAACACATCCTTAAGTTCAATCAACTTATGCGGAATCTTAACAATAACCAGTCTTGTCATGTCACTGTCTTTGCCAAGAATTTCCACGGCTTCTTCTGTGGTAACAATATTTGCTTTATATTGCTTCGGGACGCCCATTGTCATGATGGATTTCAGCATCGGATTTTTAGCACTGATATCATCCACGCCAATGATTTCCTGAATTTTTAAGGTTGGCACCCAAGCAACAACTGTCTGCCCATGAACGAGCCGGTCATCCACCCGTACATAAATTTTTCCCATATTCTTTCCTCCCGGTATCGGTTTGTCGTATTACCAGAGCTGATTTTCAATCAAAGAAGCATACATATAGCACACGGTAGGTCCATTTGAACCGGATTCAATCTGCCGAACCTTGAGATTGGTCGGATAATATTGCTGATAGGGAAAATCATTAACACCGCCCCGGAAGACAAGATATTCATTCAGAGCCTTAAACCATTGCTCCACTTCTTCTTTGCTCAATACAAAATATGCCTGCGGAATGAAACCGTTGAGATCTTCAAAAGTGAGCCCATAGATAAGCTTGATATTGGACCCTTTCCGATGCATCGACTTAACGGCCTCTGTCACGGCATCATGCGTCGCAATATGCCTTGGATGCATGGATCCGCGCCAATGGGTAATCACAAGGTCGACATGTTCATCTGTAAATATCTTTTCCATCCTTGCCGCAAATTCTTCCATAGATGGCATATTGCTGGAAACATATCCAAGCCATGTCGCATCGCCGCCCAAGTCTTGGGCTGCCTTGCGATTCGTTTCAAGAAGCTCCGCCAAATATGCTTTCTTTGCCTCTTCTGTTGCCTCAGGATCTTCCAGCCTCCCTTGTGTCACATGAATGCAGGAAACATGTGCTCCCGCCTTTGCATATCGCAAAAGCAATGGTCCGCCAAGCAGCTCGGCATCTAAAGAATGCGCACCGACGCTCATTACTCTTTTCATCTCACTCATCATGCAATATCCTTTCTGTAGTCAACAAACCTTCTGATTACGCTTAAACCGTTGCGTTCATAATATCTTCGTCCATTTTCTTCGGTCGTAATGAAATACATCCGATAAATACCTTTTTTGGCCATTTCATAACATTGCATATCCAGAAGAATACTTCCAAAACCATTGTTCCTTTCTCTCTTTGCAATACCTATCGGCCCAAAACGCATCGGATTTCCATCTATTGCCCGCATGCACCAGCCACATACTTTCCCTTCCGGATTACGCATGACAAGCTGATAGTCACAAGCTGTTCCTTCACGCATGGAAATCAAGGCATTTCGCTTCCATCCTGCCCCGAATTCATCATGCAGAAATTGGAGAACTTCCAAAGCATCCGCATAATCAAAAGTTTTAAAAGTATATCCCTTCCTTTGGGCATCCTGTTTCTTTTTTAAAGTTATTTCGGGTATCTGATAACCGTGGAGATTCTTTCCCATGGAATAATGCATGTCAACAGAATAATATCCGTTTTTCTCAAAGAATTTGACCGCCTCACTATAATGATCCGGATCCAGGCCCCAGAAGAAATAATTCGGAGAATAAGCGCCCAAAGTAATGTTTTTTACGCCCTTCTCCTTAAACAGCGTTTCTACTTTTACATACAAATCCTGCCCGATTCCGCGCTTACGAAACTCTGGATCAACAAAGATCACATTGATCCATCCGCGATCTGCTTCAAGACCTCTTTCAAGATACGGAAACTTTCTTTTTATTCCGTAAATAAAGCCCTTTACCTGATCATCCTCACTTACGGCAATCCATGCCAGTTCTACATCAAAATTCTCATCAAACAATGCCTGCTTTCTAAACTTTTGAACATCAATCGCATCAAAGATGCAACATTTGTTCCAAAGATCCAGAACCTGATTTTCATATTTCTGCGCATAGTTTTTTATAAGCACACGATCACCACCTTTATTTTTATATTTCAAAGTTAATATGTTAACTTTATAATTCCAGAATAATACTTTCCCTTGCCCGTTTCAACATAAAGTTAACATACGAACTTAGTCAACAGCTTATTATTGAAAACTTTGACATATCCGCCCAAGAAAAAAGCGGACTCTCATATGAATTCCGCTGTATTTCTATTGTGCATATATGCATTGTTGAAAAGCAGAAAAGACTTTCACACCCGGATATTAACTGTTACCGAGTAGAAACTGCTGTTGAAAAATGTTTCGCAATATTCAATGATATGATTCTCATGATCAAAGGTACTTCGCTTCACAAAAAAACTTGCATAATTTTTCTTCACATTCATCCTCCTGCATATTTCAGGATTTGTCACTTTTCGCACCGAATAAATTTCATTTACAAAATAGGGAATAATTTTATGCCTGCTCAATACAGCATACAATGATCTGGCCTTTCTGATCTCTTCGGCTTGTTCCACACTGATTAAATCAGGCGGAAGATAAGAAATATGATAAGCAACCGGCTCGCCATTAGCCAAACGGACTCTGGCAATTCGCGTAAGCTTTGAATCTTCCGAAAGCCCAAGATTATCTGCCGCCACCTCATTCTGTTCCAAAGTGATGGAATCAAGAATCATATCCACCTGATAGCCTTGTTGGCGAAGCTCTTCCGAAAAAGAAAGAGATGTCAGACCACGGATCATCTGTTTTTTGGCAACAAATGTGCCCGCTCCTTTAATGCCAACTAAAAATCCTTCTCCGATCAGTTCACTGAACGCCTTACGGACCGTAATGGCAGAAACATCATACTTTTTCTTTAAAACAGATTCACTATCCACTTTATCTCCAGGCTGGAGCTTCCCGGACCTGATTTTTTTCAAAATATTTCTTTTGATTATCTGATATTTCGCAAGCTTTTCATTTTTACGCATAGATATATTGCCCCTGAATCACATAGTACCACACGAAACACCCATCTTGCGTTTTTCTATTTTAAAGAATATTTCAATTTTCCGCTAAGAATTAAACACGAGCAGAACAAATCCGAAATCGATTATCTCTGCATTTGATTTTATAATCTTAACCCGTAAATGTATCTCTGGTTTCGTTATATCATTTTCTTGCAAAATTATTTCTTTCTTTAGTCTGATGCATTTAACCTACTTTGCCTTTTCCAATTCAAGCAACTGCCTCTTCTTGTCTATTCCTCCTGCGTAGCCCGTTAAACTTCCATCTGCACCGACTACCCGATGACAGGGAATGATCAGTGAAATGGGGTTATGGCTGACCGCTCCGCCAACAGCCTGAGAAGACATTTTTGAAATGTTTCTTTTCCTTGCAATTACACCGGCAATCTCTCCGTAAGTCATTGTTTTTCCATAAGGAATTGTGAGCATAACTTCCCAAACCGCTTTACGAAACGACGTTGTCTTCATCAAGATCAGCGGTGTAAAACCGGGCTCATGGCCCTTGAAATAAATATCGAGCCATCTTATCACCTCATCAAATATCGGAAGTGATTTTTCCGTATATTCACCTTCTATGCCGTCAGCAAAATATTTCTGGCCCACAAACCATAGTCCGCTAAGGGCTTCACCATCGCTTGCCATCATGATTGGACCAAGTGGTGAATGATAGTAAAATATATTCGTCGTCATTCTCCCTCCTCCAAATATGCATGCCGTTATTCTTGCAAAGCTTAAAATGTGCTATATCCTAGCCAAAAACGGATAACAACCTTCTAAAGGACAATTCTGAACGACCCGGCTTCCTTATCCAGACTTTTGCATATTTCTGATCAAGCAGATCTAGACGCACTCGTTTCGCAAAGAGCTTCGACGACATTTATAACTTTACATGTAAATACTCCATCCATCGCTATCTCTGCCATCGCAGTTATCAGCGTGCTTCACTTCTTAAATAGTTATCAAAAATATTTTTAAATACATTTTAGAATACTCAATATCTTGCTTTTATATTTCACTGTATCTCAAATTCAGTTGTATATCCAAATACTTCAAGACGGTATTTGCCTGGTGCAAGACGCTCGTCAAGCTCAATGAAATCTTCATTTGGGCAGTGTGCATAAACTAACGCTTTGAACTCGGAAGATTTTTCATAAATCGGAGTGTTTTCATCATCCTTGTAAAGGCGGATAACAGATTCCATCTTCTTTTTTTCATCTGTACCATTGGCAAGGCGATAGCAGAGATATTTCTGATAATACGAATAAACGGACAAAACAATTTCTCCATTATTAAGGTCATACGGCAGTGTCTGACTATCTTCCGTAAGGGTATCGTGAATTAAAAGGCCCGGAAGAGGTGTTGCCTTTTTCAAATACTTATCCAATATTGCATCAAGTTCTGCAAGCTTGGACGCATACTTTTCCGGATAATACTGGGATGAGAATGACACGCTCTTTGTTTCAAAATTGAATCTGTAGCTGCGGCTTGCACCGTCGGCAATAAACATATTCGTAAACTTCTTATTGTCCCAGTTTTTCATGTGGTATTTGATAAATACCGTCTTTAATTCATCAAGGATTTCTTTATCAACAAGATACTCTTTTACTGTACCGTCATCACCATGCCATTTGCTCTGCATGATAGTGATAAGAGCACTGTCCTCATTATATTCCAATACTGATTCGGAATACGAACTTCCCAGCATATCACCGCCACTGCCGTATGCATAACTTTCAAGCTTTTCTTCTTTAATCCCGGCAAACTTTCCAAATAAACTCATAACCGCAAGCATACCCACTATAATTAATATGGACACAACGAATGTAAACACAATTTTCGCATTTTTTATCATTATTCACACCGCCTTAATGCCATGCATCATCATTTAGTCAATATGATAATTCATTATACTATAATAAGCTGCCTCAGCTGCTATGTTATAGTCCAAAAAACGCCTGTGGACTGCAAAACACATTGCAGAAAAGCTATAGTGTTAAATTGGTCAAAATCATAATTGCCTCCGATATTGCATTGAATTGTTCTGCATCCGGATAATGGAATCATAACAGAGAGATTTGCTTACATCTTCTTTCCGATTTCGCTTCATATCGAACACCCTTGCTGTTGGGCCATGTGCTTCGTCATTGTCTACACGCACTCGGGACTTTCACCCGTTAGAACACGCCCATGCCGGGCGAACAAAATGAGAGGTACGCCTTTGCAGATGGCTCTGCATCGGCATACCTCTCTCACTATGTTTTAGTTCTCTATTGTTTAATACAGCTTTGCACCTGCCGGGATGTGGTTGTCCACTATTAGAAGATGAAGCTCTTCCTCCCCGTTTCGTTCGCTCACAGCACTCAGCAACATCCCACAGGACTCAATGCCCATCATCGGGCGCGGCGGCAGGTTAGTGATTGCAATCAGCGTCTTTCCAATCAGCTCTTCCGGCTCATAAAAGGCATGAATGCCGCTTAAAATCGTGCGATCCGTTCCCGTTCCATCGTCCAGCGTAAATTGCAGGAGCTTCTTCGACTTCGGCACCGCCTTGCAGTCCTTGACTTTAACTGCGCGAAAATCGCTCTTCGAGAAGGTCTCGAAATCCACCTGATCTTCGAACAAGGGCTCAATCTTAACCTCTCTGAAATCGATCTTCTCATTCGGCGTAAAGAAGCCGACCGCCTCTTCCGCATTGCCCTTGGCGATGCCATGTGCTTCTTTTTTTTCAGCATTGAGAGGCTTCATCGTCGGGAACAACAATACATCACGAATACTGTCGCAGCCACACAATAACATCACAAGCCGATCAATTCCGAATCCAATACCTCCTGTCGGTGCCAAACCATATTCCAATGCTTCCACATAGTCCTGATCCATCTCAGCCGCTTCATCATCACCTTGCGCTTTTGCCTTTAACTGATTTTCAAAACGTTCGTGCTGATCAATCGGATCATTCAATTCCGTAAACGCATTGTTCATTTCCACGCCCATGATTTCCATTTCAAAACGCTCCGTGAACCGTGGATCATCCGGGTTTTTCTTAGACAACGGCGAAACCTCAATCGGATGTCCCCAGATAAAAGTCGGCTGTTCAACCAGCTTTTCACAAAACTGATCAAAAAACAGCGCGATGATATTACCGACCGTATGCTGATGCGGCAATACTTCCACATGATGCTCCTGCGCCAGTTTGAGCGCCTGCTCGACAGACATCGGTTCCCAAAAATTAATACCGGTAACTTCCCGAATTGCATCTACCATATTCCAACGCTTATACGGTCCTTGCAGGTTGATTTCCTTTCCCATGAACGTAAAAGTCGTCTTATGGAAAACCTCCATCGCCACACTTTCAAACAAACCTTCGCTCAGTTTCATCATGCCTTCCATATCTGAATAAGCACAATACGCTTCCATTGTTGTAAATTCCGGATTATGTTTGAGATCCATTCCTTCATTGCGAAAAATACGCCCGATCTCATAAACCTTTTCAAGTCCTCCGACAATCAAACGTTTCAAAGGAAGCTCTGTCGCAATCCGCAAATAGAAATCCCTGTCCAGCGCATTATGATGCGTAATAAACGGTCGAGCATTTGCACCGCCTAGGATCGGCTGCAGCATCGGCGTCTCAACCTCGATATAACCATGACTATCCATATAATGCTGAACAGCCCGAATAATTCGCGGCCGCAAAATCGCGATCTGTCGTGACCGATCATTCATAATCAGATCCAGATATCGCCGGCGATAACGTTCCTCCTTATCCTGCAAACCGTGATATTTTTCCGGCAAGGGGCGAAGCGCCTTAGACAGATGCGTATATTCCTTAACCTCAATAGAAAGTTCATTGGTCTGTGTCTTGACCATTCGTCCCTTCACACCGATGATATCTCCAAGATCAGCCTGCTTGAACAGATTATAGATTTCATCTCCTACAATGCGTTGGTTGATAATAATCTGCATGCGCCCCGAACGATCCAGCAACATGATAAAACCAAGTTTGCCCATACGGCGCTTTGCCAAAATACGCCCGGCAACCGAAACCTGAATATTCTCCGCTTCCAGTTCCTTAGCAGTCAGTTCACCACATCTTGCACGCAGATCAGCCACATGATCTTTTTGGTCATATGCATGCCCAAAGGGATCAATTCCCTGTGCACGCAGCTCTTCCATTTTGGCTCTACGTGCCGCCTGCTGGTCATTCAACGAAAGCTCTTCCAGATTTTCCAGTGTTTTTTCAACCTTTCGCTTCAATTGCTGCTTCTTTTCATCTGCCGCCTTACGCCGAGCAGCCAGTTCCGGATGGGCAGCTTCAAATGCTTTTCGACGCTCTTCTTTAATCCACTGTTTTTCTTCCTTTGTCAATTCTTCACTCATAATTTTCCTCCAAAAAAGCGCCTGTCCCAAGGGACGAGCGCTTGCCGTGGTACCACCCTTATTCACATCTGAAAAACAGATGCCTCATTCATAGCCGATAACGCCGGTCAGCGATTGACTCCGGAGATCTTTAAAATTCTTTCTATGTACTACCTGCTTCCACCATCCAGGTTCGCTTCCCGTACACGGATGAAAGAATCCCTTCTCCATCTTCATCTATCGGCTTCATTCTAACCAATGCCCCTGCACATTGCAATCGCCTGACGCAAAAAATCGAGCTTTTTAAATCACCAGCGCCATTCCTAAAGACATCGTATGAAAAAGGGATTTTCAAAGGATAAAGAATAGCCGGCAAAAATAATTGCGGAATAATTGAAAGAAAGTATTCAGAAGCCTTGTTTTGTATGTGATTCCTAGGTAATATTGACCATTTGGTTAATTCAATATATCATTTATTTATCAAGAATTTTATCATATCTGTATGATCAAAATTCTTAGAGTATTGCGTTTCATGAAGTTTAAATAGAAAGGATAAATAAAACGATGAAAAAAAGTGCATTGACATTCTTAAGTATTTGTCTCTTGTTCGCTCTTGCAGGCTGCGGTGACAAAAGCGACAGTACAACGAATCCTCCGGAATCTGATACTTCCAAGCAGGTGGATTCTACCGGTAAAGAGGACAGCTCGCAAGATGCTTCAGACATTACAAAATTCGATTATTCCTCACCGTCTATAGTAATTGAATTTGGTGATGTGGATGCCATAACGGATCTTGCTTCAAAGGCACAATCCTTTGCCGTTGAGGAAGGAACAATCGCCAAGATCACCGGTCTGTATTCAAAGGGCGGATCCCATCCGTCAATTGACCAAGATGCCGGTGATGGCAAATATGAAGGCTTGGTAATGTTTGTAGAAGGTGATTATGACGAACCCGAAGATATGACCAAAGTCGAAGTTACCGGTGTTTTCTTAAAAGGTCAGTACTATATGGAGTTTCATGTACCGGCTGAAAACATTAAAACCGTAGAATAATTTACGCATAATATTATTTCTCCGGTATTGATTAACAGCATTTGGTAAGCGTGTTTTCTAGCAACAGAGATTCTATGGAAAAGTCCGATTCACTGCAGTCGGGCTTTTTTATATATATCAGCTCTTGATGAAAACAGAAAAGCATACAAGCTGACTACTGTATCTTTGCCATGGATATGACACTGCTTCCTTCAATTTCTTCTTTGAAGTTGAATTGACTGCATATTGTCTTTTACGTTTTTGTTAATGCATGTCTTAACCGCTATATGCCTTTTGCTTCCCACTCCCGTAAAGCTGTCGAAAATGTATCTTGTAACTCTTTTACTTCATTATCTGCATAAATTATTATGACGATTTTCTTTAGTCATGGATTATGAGAAAACCAATGCCAAATTTGAAATCACTATCCCTTTCTCTTTGCGGATCTATATTTCCGGAATGGCAATCACCTAATATCCGAAAATCAAGACTGCCTAATTTACCAAGACCATGCTATGATCGTACCGGCAAAGCAGGAGAGTAAACATATGGCAAAATTATATTTCTACTATGGAGCAATGGGATCTTCCAAAAGCGCCAACGCCTTAATGGCCGAATACAATTATCGCGAACGAGGGCAAAAAGTTCTGCTGGCCAAAACCAATGTTGACCTGCGCGATGGGAAAAACATCATTCGTTCACGCATCGGATTACAGCGAGAATGTTTGCTGTTAAGCGATGTATGTAAAATGGCAAACGACAAACTTTCTTCTTATGATGCAATTATTGTCGACGAAATTCAATTTGCACTGCCTGAACAAATTGATTTTCTGGCCAATACAGTCGACATCTTACATGTTCCGGTTTTGTGCTATGGACTACGCACCGACTTCCAATTACATTTTTTCCCCGGCTCCATGCGTCTTATGGAAGTAGCAGATGAAATTCATGAGGTCAAAACCGTATGCTGGTGCGGACATAAAGCAACATGCAACGCCCGCTATAACAAACAAGGTATCGTTCGTGCCGGTGAGCAGATCATGCTTGGAGCGAATGACGAATATATTGCTCTTTGCCGAAAACATTTCATTGAGGGCAAACTATCCGCCGATGATATCGGTAAACCGTTAGCTGAATTTGGAAAAATATCCGCGTAAGTAACTCTTGCCCGGTTCTTAGCTGCTTCTTTGCTAAAACGTGATCAATGAGTTCTCTGTTTTAAAGCGCTTTTCTGATATATCCCAAAATCATCTCCGGTGTATCAAAAATTTCTACGCCATGATCTGATAAAGCCACCAATGAAGGCGCATGCATGAGATGATATGTCTTTACAAGATCTCTATGTTTTTCTGCATCCATGAGCGTATAAGCATATCCCGCTTCATCCAATTGCTTCTGCACAAATCTGCATGTCGGACATGTTTTAGTTGTAAATAACAACACCCTGTCATTTCCCTTTTTTGTTTTCACTTCCTTTTGACAAGTGGAAACCGGAGCGGCGGTCATGTTACCGACTTGGTACGTTTTTCGATCTTTAAATTCCTGACTTTTCCCCGCATTCCAATTTTTCACAGGACGATAGTATCCCGTAATACGCGAGTATACTTCCGTCGGCGCATCACACTTCGGACATTTCCAATGCTCACCTGCAATATAGCCGTCTTGGGGGCAAATACTGTATGTCGGCGATAGCGTATAATAGGGCAATTTGTAATTTTCAGCAATTTTTCTTACCAGAAGCGCCGCTTCTTTCCAACCGGTCAAACGCTCGCCCAGAAACACATGAAACACCGTTCCTGAGGTATATAAGACCTGCAGCGGATCTTCAATGTCCAATGCCGTAAAAACATCTTCCGTATATCCCACCGGTAAATGTGAACTATTGGTATAATATGGCGTTTCCCCCATATGTGCGGTCACGATATCCGGATAAAGCTCCACATCATGGCGTGCCAACCGATACGCTGTGCTTTCTGCCGGCGTCGCTTCCAGATTATAAAGATCTCCGTATTTTTCCTGATATTGTGTTAATCTTGCGCGCATATGCTCCAAAACCCTAATGGCAAAATCCTGCGCCTGCTGATGCGTTAAATCCATTCGCAGCCACTTCGCATTCAGGCACGCTTCATTCATCCCGACAAGTCCGATGGTGCTGAAATGATTCTGCAAAGTGCCAAGATAGCGCTTGGTATACGGATACAACCCTGCCTCTAACAGCTTTGTAACAACATCTCGTTTGATCTTCAATGAGCGCGCGGCAATATCCATCATGCGGTCTAACTGCTGATAGAAATGATTTTCATCTTCAGCAAGATATGCAAGTCGAGGAAGATTCAGTGTCACAACTCCTACAGATCCGGTTGACTCTCCGCTTCCGAAATAACCGCCGCTTTTCTTTCGAAGCTCTCGTAAATCCAAGCGCAGACGACAACACATACTGCGTACATCACTGGGTTTCATATCAGAATTAACATAATTAGAAAAATAAGGTGTACCATACTTGGCTGTCATTTCAAACAATAAACGATTATTCTCCGTATCTGACCATTCAAAATCTTTAGTGATCGAATAGGTAGGGATCGGATATTGAAATCCTCGGCCATTACAGTCGCCTTCAATCATCGTCTCAATGAAAGCTTTATTCACCATATCCATCTGTGGTTTGCACATGCCATATGTAAAATCCATTTCTTTTCCGCCGACAATTGCTTTTTGATCAGCCAGATCCTGTGGAACAGTCCAATCCAACGTGATATTCGTAAATGGAGCCTGTGTTCCCCAACGGCTGGGTGTATTGACGCCATATATAAACGACTGTATACATTGCTTGACTTCCTGATAGGATAACTGCTCTGTTTTTACAAACGGCGCCAGATAGGTATCGAATGAAGAGAGTGCCTGTGCCCCAGCCCATTCGTTCTGCATGATTCCAAGAAAATTAACCATCTGATTGCATAAAGTGGAAAGATGCTTTGCCGGAGCCGAGGAAATTTTTCCACTCACGCCGCCTAATCCTTCCTGAATCAATTGCTTTAACGACCAGCCGGCACAATAACCGCTGAGCATGCTTAAATCATGAATATGAATATCCCCCGCACGATGGGCATTGGCAATTTCCGGATCATATACCTCACTTAGCCAATAGTTCGCTGTAATGGCGCCGGAATTGGAAAGGATCAAACCGCCAATTGAATAGGTCACTGTTGAATTTTCTTTTACCCGCCAATCCAGCGCATTGAGATAATTATCCACTATTTTTTGATAATCCAGCGTTGTTGCCTGGATATTGCGTACATTCTCACGCTGCCGCCGATAAATGATATATGCTTTGGCAACGTCTGCATAGCCGGTCTCGGAAAGAACTTTCTCTACCGAATCCTGGATATCTTCCACGTCAATTTTTCCATCTTTGATCTTCGGCTCAAAATCGCTCGTAACACGTAAAGCTAATAGATCCAGAACCGAGTCTGTATACTGCCGTTGACATGCCGTAAAGGCCTTTTTCATCGCTGACGATATTTTATTGACATCAAATTCCGCCGGTGTTCCATCCCGTTTTATGACTTGGTACATGTATTCTCCTCCTTTACACCACGTAAAACAGCATGTGGAATAATTTTCTGTACAGCTTGTAACGCCTGCTCCATTTCTGTCTGACTATATGCATGCAGACCTTTCTGAATCACATTGCCTGACGCACAATATTGCTGCAAAATATACTGCTGCGCGCCTTTGATCCATCGCGCCATGGAAATCAGATCGTCTTTTGTATGAAATTCTTTTACAACCGTCGTTCGAAATTCATAGTCAATTCCACCCTTCATAAGAAGCTGAATTGATTTTCGAACAGGCGCAATGTCGAAAATCGATGCATTCAGGCCAACCGTATCTGCATATTTTTCCGGCGTATTCTTAAGATCCATTGCTACATAATCCACCAGATTTTCTTCCATCAACAAAGCAAGACGATCCGGATAAAAACCATTGGTGTCCACTTTAATGGCATAGCCTATTTCACGGATAGACCTTAAAAAAGGTATCAATTCCGCTTGCAATAAAGGTTCTCCGCCACTGATACAAACGCCATCCAGCAAACCGTGCCGTGTTTTCAAATAAGCAAGAACATCTTTGGGATTCATATATGTATATCCCTCCGGTACAAAGACAAGTTCACGATTATGGCAATATGGACATTTCAGATTACAACCCGCCATAAAAATCGCAGCCGCCACTTTCCCCGGATAATCCAAAAGAGTAACCCTCTGCAAACCGCCGATATGCAGACTTTCATAGTCTTCCGCAGTCTGCCGATATTTACGCGAACGCTCCGTTACAATCGCCAGCATCGCTTCAAAGTCTTTTAAATCTCCACCATCCGCAAGTACATTCCGGCATGCATTTCGCATTTCATATAGATCATTGATGATCAACGCCGTTTTCTTTGTTGTATACAGCCGCTTGATGCGACGATCGTTTTCATCCTGCATCTGATGCACATATTCCTGTTCCATCAGTTTCTGAATGCTTTTGGTTGTCGTTCCCTTATCGACTTCACCGATCTTTGACACTTCCTGCATTGTGATGCCTTCATTCTCATTGATAAAAAACAGATACATCAGCTGGCCATAACCGATTCCGTACCGTGCCAAAGCTTTATCAAAATATTTCTGTATATTCCGCTGCAATACAGATAAATTAAGCATGAGACTGCTGTTGTCCATTTCTTATCCGCTTCCTTTCCAAACAATAGTTGGATTTCCAACTATTTACTCTTCTGATTGTACATCATGATTTTCTATTCTGTATATATGCAGATGTGATAAAATATTTCAGGAGGTAAGTTTTATGTTAATTTACATTGTAAGAACAGCATTAATCGGTTGCGCAGCCGGCTGGGCAGCGGCGAAATTGAACAATCTTGACTCTTCAAACTGGGTTAACAACTTGATATTGGGTATCCTCGGTTCTTTTGTCGGCAGCTTTGTCGGTTCTTTGATCGGCATCCACAGTACAAACATGATTGGCTCTATTCTGGTATCCATCGCCGGTGCCTGCCTTGCGATCTGGGTTGATAAGACCTACATTCACAAAGCGTGATTATCCGTTTAACGAAAATACTTTGTTAAAAATCCCCGTCAAAAACGAGGATTTTTTTATAGTCAAACGATAAAAACTATTATACGAACATGGTCGAAATCTGTATTTTAATCATGATGACATCTATATTTCTATGAATCGTGTTCTCCCTCATCCATTTCCTTTTCAAAATGCACAAGACTCTGTCTCATCCGCTCACGGTTCATCTGCCGAATATCTTCCGGATGAAACAGTCCACGTGCCGTTGCTGCATATGAATAGCCGGAATGAAATACTTCTTTTATATTGTGCACATTGACGCCGCCGACCGCCATCAGCTTCACATCGCCCAACGGTTCACGCAACTTTCTTGCATACCCGAAACTGACTTCATCTGCCGGAAAGATCTTGATGATCGATGCTCCGGCATCCATCATTTCCCCAACTTCAGAGGGCGTAAAAGCGCCGGGAACCGCGATGACTTCATGCGCCTTACAATAAAACAACATCTCGCGGCTCATCATGCGTGGGGATAAGACAAAGGAGGCACCGTTGTCAATCACATTTTGCAATTGTGCAAATGTAATGACCGTACCGGCGCCGATATGCAGCTTTTTTCCATATTCCATAGAAATTGTTGCGAGAATATTCAGTGCATCCTCGGTGTTGGTCGTTATTTCCAGATTGCGAGCATAACGCGCCGTTAAAAGAACTTCCGCAACACATTTTACCTGCTCTAAAGTATAGCCGCGCATCACCATCGTCACTTTTCCAAAATTCATCTTATTCCACCTTCCCAAAAGTCAGGCGATACGTTTCCACAAGATCAATCAGTTCCGAAAGTGAACATATCTGTGTCAACTTCGCCTTTGTCACAGCCGCATGCGGCATGCCCGTAAAATACCATGCGGCCATTCCCCGCATCATCGCAATCCCGATACGCTCCGATTCATATATACAAAGCTTTCGGGCATAATCTTCCAAAATATCCAAGCGTTCCATATCGGTTGGTTCCTGATACGGTTTTCCTTCAAAAGCGCATTGCAGCTGACGCATGAAATATGGCCTTCCCAATAATCCGCGACCAATTGATATGCCGTCACAGCCTGTTTCTTCTTTCATTCGCCGCGCATCTTCCACCGTACGGATATCGCCATTTCCAAGCACCGGAATGGAAACAGCTTCTTTCACCATGCGGATATATGTATTATCGCTTGCCCCGCTGTACATTTGTGTACGTGTACGTCCATGTACCGTAATCGCCGCCACGCCTACGCCTTCCAAGGCTTTGGCCAACTCTACACAGTTAATGTGTTCTCTATCGTACCCGATGCGCATCTTCACTGTTACCGGCCGTGCTGAATGACAAACGCATGCTTTGGCGACCGCAACCGCCAGCTCCGGATGCGCCATCAAGTAGCTGCCGGCATGCGCTTTTAAAACTTTCGGAACCGGGCAGCCCATATTGATGTCGATCAAATCACATTCTGTATATGTATTTAAAAACTCCGCCGCTTCCGCCATCGTTTCCGGATCGCCCGAAAATAATTGCAAAGCAACCGGATGTTCAGTTTTAAAAATACTGCACATTTCTTTAGTCTTGATATTGTGATAATGAAGCGCTTTATCTGAAATCATTTCCGATACCGTCAGATCAGCACCGAAATCATGCATCATCTGTCGATATACGGGATTGGATATACCCGCTAACGGCGCCGCTATCAAACCGTTTTTTAAAGTTAATGTGCCGATTTTAAGCACTATTTTTCTCCATCAAAATTTTCTGTAATTCCGCTTGCGTATAGTGATACCGACGACGGCAATATTGACATGTAATATCGGCCCCGTGATCCTCCTCAATCATAGCTTTCAAATCCGCTTCCCTTAGCAAAGACAACGCATTTCCAAAGTGTTCTTTTGAACAGCCACAATGCCATTGCACATCACGCTGTTTCAAGATGACAGCATCCGGATATATCTCTTGAATAATATCTGCCACATGGCGATCTGAATGCATATAGGCCGTCATCGGCCGCATGGCCTTTGTAATGGTTTCGATTTGATTTATGATTTCCTCTTTCGCTCCGGGAAGGACCTGCACCAACATACCGCCGGATGCCGCTACGGAATAATCAATATCAATTAAAACACCGACACTGACAACCGAAGGTGTCTGTTCACTGACCGCATAATAATACGCAAAATCCTGTCCGATCTCGCCGGTCTGCAAAGGTACAACACCGGTAAACGGTTCTTTCATTCCCATATCACGGCTGACGCTCAGCATGCCGTCCGTGCCCACCGCCTTGCCGACATCTTCATGATGATCCGCCTTTACAAGATGAACATTCGGATCTTGTATGTATCCGCGCACGCAGCAGTTGCCGTCAGCTTGGACATTGATCAAACCGCATGGTCCCTTACCATCTATACGAATCTGTACATGTTCATCAGGTGCTTTTAAATCGGAAGCCATCAGCGCCGCTACGGTCATTGTCCGTCCCAGTGCCGCAATGCTTGTCGGCATACAGTGATGCGCTTTACGCGCCTCCTCCACCATTCTTGTGGTACGTGCCGCATGAATCCGAACAGCACCGTCAAGCGCTTTGGCAATGATCAGTTCATCTTTTATCATTTTATGCTCCTGAGGCATTGCTCGTTGAGACGGCGCATTTTTACTTCGTCTATTTTCATAACTTGGCGATCAGCTGTAAATAAGCCGTTGCATTCATCTTCCACATCCGCAATCTGCGCGTATACGCAACCCGAAAGCCCTTTGGATATATGGGCTAAAATATCCCGCTCATATAAAGCAAAAACCGCCTCGTTGAGTTTCACTTTATCGTCAAATTTTTTATACCCATATGCCTTTTTCGGCACGCCATGCCCTTGTTCTACATATGTATATCCGCCAAATTCAGACAGCAGTATAATTCGCTCCGAACTATGCGGCATGTGAAAAGATCGAAAATAGCAATGACGACTGTCAAAGTCTCCGGCACCATGATCATGCCAGCCGCTTGCACTGTCAATCAAGCGTGTGGTGTCATATGCACGAATATGTTCCGTTACCTGCACACTTTCAAATTGCCCCCATCCTTCATTAAAAGGAACCCATGCAAAAATACAAGGACAGTTATACAAGGTATCCAGCATGCCGTCTAATTCCATCATGTACATATCTCGCGATTCTTTTTTTTCACGACCATTTTTCTTATAAGCGTCGGGACCATCGCTCATCGTTCTCAATCCCAGCGTTGGCCCGATCGCAATACGCCAAAAAGAATACGGATGACCGCCGCTTGGCATATCCTGCATAACCAGCAGACCGATCTGATCGCATAATGCATACCAACGTCGATTTTCAACTTTAATATGCTTGCGGATCATGTTAAAACCCATGGCTTTGATTTTTTCCAGTTCAAAACGCATCGCTTCCTCTGAGGGATATGTCAACAGTCCCTCTGCCGTATAGCCTTGATCCAGAAGACCGCTTAAAAATATCGGCTTGCCATTGATGCCGACACGCCAGTAACGCGCGGCATCTTTTATTTTGGAAAAACGGCGCATGCCGAAATAGGAGCGAACTGTTTCTTCTTCCGTCTGGATGTAGAGCTTATATAGAAATGGATCCGATGGCGACCAAGCACGATAAGAAGGCAATGGAATAGTATAGGTACGATCCGATGTAATTCCGCGATGAACAAGGCGTTCCCCTTCAAATACTGTAATGACCGCCTGCTCGAAGGTACCTGTCATGCGCAAATAGACAACTTCCTTTTCACAATCCGGAGTTATCTTGATGTCATATACGGCATGTTCCGGAAGATTCTCCAGCCAAACGGTTCCGTAAATACCGGAAGATGGCGTATACCACATTCCCCCATTTAATATCTTTTGCTTCCCATATGCACAAATTCCTTGATCGCTGTCATCTCTCACTCGTACGAGCAATTCATTTTTGGCCATAAGCGCTTTTGTTACGTCAATGGAAAATGGTGCATAGCCGCCCTGATGCTCACCAACCATATAGCCGTTGAGATATACGGTGCAAAATTGATCAACCGCCTCAAAATTCAGCATAGTTTGGGCGGATGTCGGTACATAGTCAAAATGACGGCGATACCATAGTATCTGTCCGGGCAATAATTGCGCATCTGTTCCACAAAGTTTTGAACCTAGTGCAAATGGCACCAGAATCGGCCGCCATCCCGATTGTGGAGCTGGCTGGCTGCCATCCGTAATCTGAAATTCCCAAGTACCGTTAAGATTCATCCAATTATCACGCGTCAGCTGCGGACGTGGATACTCCGGCAACGGTATTTCCTTTCTCTGAAACTGTATCATTTCCCTTGTCCCCGTCTTTCTTTCCATATAACATACAAAGCTCCCGCTGCGGCCGCAAGATACAGCAAGCAAATCTCTTTCACAATCGGATTGATCATACCGGAAGAATATGTAACAACGCGCCATACATATAAACCGATACAGATCAAAGAAGTAAAAAGCATAACCGCTAAAATGGTTGACCGCATACCTTTTCGCATAGGAATATGCCCAATCAATAGAACAAGGAAAGCGGTTATAATCATCGCCAGCATCATGGAAGTGCTATCAGGAGAAAAACCCGTCATGCGCAGAAAAGCAAAGAAAAGTGCAGCTATACCAAGTCCCAAGCTGACACCAAAACCAATTATTTCGCTGATTTGTCGTCCTGTTTTCATCACTACTATTTTATCATTGTCTTATCTTCTTTCGATTGATAAATAATTCATGCAAAAGACTTTTTCGTCTTTGATACAAAGTAAAGGTCTATGAGCTGCCTGCAACCGTTTAAAACAATTCCGTATCACTTTCGCAAATTTTCCACGATCCTTTCACATGCTTTTCACAATTCAATCGTATGATAAAAGTGTCTTTTGAAGACATATGCAACGATTTATTTTCTTCCTCCTTTAAGAAAATAGTCTTGAAAGAAAACTCTGTGCCAGCAGAGTTTTCTTTTCGTATAATGAAACATATGACAAGAGAACGTGAAATACCTTCATCTCTCTATTGGATTTTGGCTGTGCTTGCCGGTGTGTTCCTTTTTACTTTTGTATATGTCCTTCCGTCAACGCACATAGGAACATGCACAGCTGCCGTCGATGATATTCGGCGAACATGGACTGTAGAAGGCTCAAAAAACCACGTCGATACTATCATTCTGGAAATGATTCAGTGCAAAAAAAGTGATGATGCTTCTGTACAGGCGCTGGCCTTGTCCGGAAATCAGTTACAACTGATTCAAAAAAGTCGTGCCGTTCGTGTCACTTTTGATACGTCGGAAGATGAAGTAGTGGTCACGATTCACATTTTGCCATCCAAACTGATCAGCAGTGATTACGAATATCTGAATGCCAACCATCTGGCTGTACTTGGAACAATAAACTGGAAGACAAGTGGAGTCAATGAGGTGATGGCGGCTATTCAAAATGACGGTACCGGTGCATCATGCCGTCTGCAATGATAAAATCATCTTTCTTTTAAGCGCCTTATTTTCTATCGTTTCAAGCAAGCGCACAAGCAGCAGAAAGCTGCCTGTTTCTGCTTTTGCTTATTATGAAAAACACAATCTATATGATTTTTAACCACCTTTTAATCATCTGCAGATCATCTGATAAGTGAACAGCTGGAAGGATATGGAAATCCTGTCCAAACATTTCCTGCAAGTGTTCCCCGCTTTTTAAAACATCCTGTTCTCCTGTCGCAAATGGAATAATTGTCTGTCCCTTTTTTGGAATTTGGGATAAAAATGTCATCATAATGCGCGGGACATCTTCATACCATAATGGATAGCCGATATAAATCACGGTATAGGATTGCAAATCATCCGGCATATGAAAAATAGGCGGACGAGAGGATAGATCAATATATTCTTTGTAAGAACGGCTGGACGGATTTCGCCAATCCAGATCTTCTTCTGTATAGGGTAACAGCGGTTTGATTTCAAACAAATCCGAATCCGTACACATACCGACATACTGTGCCGTTCGGCGCGTTTTTCCGGTGATGGAAAAATATACTGTAAGTGATTTTGTCATTTCAATCTCCAATCGCATCGGGATGACATTTTGCCTGCATACTGTATATGCCCCACGATACAACGACTTCAATGTCTTATGATTTCTTTCCTTTTTCTATTTGCCGATCTCTATCCCTTGTCGGCTTTTCCATCGGCGGCCGGCATGCCTGTCATAGCTTAAAAATATTTCCCCGAAATTCCGGGGAAATAAATCAATTCTTTAAGCTTTCTGCCCAGGCAGCAAACTTTGCACAGCGTTCTTTACAAGAAATCATTGTAGCCCCCTGTATCAGAATATAGACCTTGACTTTCGGCTCGGTACCGCTGGGACGGACAAGGATCTTTGAACCATCCGCCAGGACATATTCCAAAACATTTGAATCATGAAGTTCCATGGGCTCCTTCTTGCATGTTTCGACATATTCCAAAGTTCCGTCCTTATAATCTTTGCGAATGATAATTTTCTCATCTGCAATTTCTGTCAGCGGATGTTCGCGAAGATTCTTCATCAATGCCCTCATTTTTTCCACACCATCTAATCCGGGCATAACCAGATTTAAGGTCTTCTCCGCATAATTCCCATATTTCTTATACAATGCACCTAAAGCCTGATAGATTGTCATATTCCTGCTTGCATAATACGCCGCCATTTCCGTCATTAACATACAGGCCGTCACCGCATCTTTATCGCGCACATAATCGCCGACCATATATCCGTATGACTCTTCAAATGCCCAGATCACATGACCCTCTTTGGCCGCTTCCAGCTGATTCTTCTTCTCCGCCATGAACTTGAAACCGGTAAATGTATCGTACAAGGTCACGCCATTGGTTTCCGCAATCTTACGAACAAGGTCGGTCGAAACGATTGATTTCAATGCAACCGGCTGTTCAGGCATACGATGATTCCGCTTTAAAGCATCGATATAATACTCCAGAAATAAAGCACCTGTCTGGTTGCCGGAAAGCGGAATAAACTCTTCTTGATCATTCTTCACCATGATGCCGACGCGGTCAGCGTCCGGATCGGAACCGAGGATAAAATCTGCACCGACTTTTCTTGCCAGTTCGACAGCCAAATAGAATCCTTCCGGATTTTCGGGATTTGGGCTTTTTACAGTCGGAAAATCTCCGTCAATGATCATCTGCTGCGGTTCGCAGTAAATATTTTTCATTCCAATACGACGCAAAACTTCCGGGATCATTTTATAGCCGCAGCCATGGAATGGTGTATAAACAATTTTAAATGAATCGCGAATTGTATGAACTAACTTCGCATCGTTTGACATAGCCAAAACATTGCGTAAAAATTCTTCATCTGTTTCATAATTCATGATTGTAATGCGGCCTTCTTTGATCCCGTCTTCAAAAGCGATTTCTTTGATATCATTAAAAATATCAATTTCGCTCATCTTTTTCGCGACCATAGCCGCATGTTGCGGAGGCAATTGTGCACCATCGCTCCAATACACTTTATAGCCGTTATACTCTGCCGGATTATGTGATGCCGTTACGTTAATACCCGCTATACATCCATATTGACGAACGGCGAATGATACTTCCGGCGTTGGCCGCAAGGCATCAAAAATACGAACGGAAATACCATTGGCAGCCAGAACACTGGCCGCTGCACGAGCAAATTCTTCCGAGTGATGGCGACAGTCAAAATCAATCGCCACTCCCTTCTTTGCTGCTGCTTCACCTTCCGCAAGAATCACTTCTGCAAAGGCCTGCGTCGCCCATTTAATCACATGAATATTCATATTGTGCAAACCGACATGCATCGTTCCGCGTAAGCCTGCAGTGCCAAATTCCAAAGGTCCATAAAACCGTTCCTTGATTTCTTTGGAATCGTTCGCAATGGCGCGCAATTCCTCTTTCTCCGCCTCGCACAAAGCAGGTGACTGAAGCCATTTTTGATATTCTTCCTGATAAGACATTCTGCCTCCTTATGATGACCCTGACCGGGTCTTATTTATTTTCATTTTAACATAGCTGCTTACTTCTGCAGTTCTACTTGCAGCAAAACCGGGTTATGATCGGTATAGACAAACGATTGTTGAACTGTCGCAAATGATTTTACGATAATGTTCGCTGAAACGATGTATCCGTCAATCGCATAATACTGAAAGTGATCATGATCTGCATTTAAGTAAGGTTGGTCTAACGAGCGGCATGATGGAACGGTATCATCCATCAAAAACTGCCAGCCTTTTGAAAAGCTGCCGGTATCTACTTCTCCCGGTTTCCATTTCCCTTCCTGATACGAAAAACGTGAAAGATCCACCGTATTAAATACCTGATTGAAATCTCCTCCGGCAATAACGTAATTCCCCTTTTCTTTTTCCTCCTCCAGTATTTTTCTCAACATCGCGGTTTGCGCCGTCTTTCCTTCTCCATCATCATATGCTTCCAAGTGCAGATTGATTAAAACAAGTTCTTTTGAACTGCCCTGGATCGGTATTCGATCAGCCAGTAAACAACGTTTCATATTTCCAAGCCGAATCGGCCATTTAAATGGACATGGCAATTGATAACGAACGGAAGAGGAAGCGTCAAAAGCGGACATCGTCAAAATACCTGAGTTTACTTTTCCGATTGGAGGAATGGGATAGGGAATAAATGGAACTTTGAAATTATACGCAAAACTTTGCTGCATAGAAGAAAAGGCATCGGTAAAATATTTTGCCTCATCTTCATGGTCAGTACGATCCGCATCTGTATCCACTTCCTGCAGGAATATAATATCCGGTTCTAACTGTTTAAGTGCTGCAATCATTCCATTCAGGTTATCTTTCCTGCGCTCTGTATCCGCCGTGCGAACGTGCGTACCTCCATCCAGAAAAAAATCTGCATTATCGCCCAGTGCTCCATAACCTGTATTCCATGTCACAATGTTTATCGGTTCCAGAAGTTTAAGCGTTTTAGTGCCGTTGCCCGATACAATGCCGTCTTCTTCTTCCGCCGGCTTATACTCGGTAAAGGTCAGCCAGCCAAACAAAGCCGCCACTCCGACTACCAAAATCAGAATGGTCCGCATGATAATCTTTAAAACCCGCATGTTCTCCCTCTTTTCTTTTTTCATTCGTCATAACAATAGCATTGGATTATTTCCATTTTTTTCGACTGATTGCCTCCCAGTTATCAGGATCTTTTATAAGTGCCTTATCTTTTGCTGATAATGATTGTCTGGCAAAAAGATCAGGTCGTCTTTCTTTCGTTAACCGCAATGCTTCTTTACGCCGCCACGTTGCAATTTGTGCATGATTTCCCGAGAGCAGTACGGACGGAACGCAATCTCCTTTATAATCTGCAGGCTGTGTGTATTGGGGATACTCTAACAGACCTCCTTCATAGCTTTCGTCTATGGACGATTCTTCTTTAATCGCTCCTTTTAATAGTCGCACAACGCTGTCCATCACAACCATAGCCGCCAATTCGCCTCCGGTTAAAATGTAATCGCCAATAGAAATTTCTTCATCCATATGATGGGAAATGCGCGCATCCATTCCCTCGTAATGTCCGCATAAAAGAAGCAGATGTTCTTTGCCGGCAAATTCATGGGCTTTTGCTTGTGTATATGGCTTCCCGGCGGGCGTCATCTGTACACACCACGTTGTCCCTTTGCGAACAGAATATAACGCATCCAGTACCGGCTGGCACTTCATGATCATACCGGCTCCGCCGCCAAACGGCTTATCATCAATATGCTTGTACGTATCGTAAGCGAAATCACGAATTTGAACGAAATCAACCGTTACCAGCCCGCGGTCAATAGAGCGCTTTAAAATTGACGTCGCCAAAACACTGTCAAACATCTTTGGAAAAAGTGTCAGAATCGTTATTCTCATAATAGTCCATTCACAACCGCAATAACAATCCGACCCGCTTCCACATCAATCTGCCGAATAAACTGCGGTATATTGGGAATCAGACATGTCTTCCCGTTTTCTTTCTTTAAACGCAGGTTATGCTGCGCGCCGTTTGTTTCTTCTACATCAATAATTGTGCCCAATATGTGACCGGCTTCATCTTCCGCCCTTAAACCGATCATATCTGTTCGGTAATAAATTCCCTTCGGCAGCGGCTTGCGCGCCTTTTCTTCAATGCATATCAGACAGCCTTTAAATTTCTCAATTAAATTAATATCTTGGTATTGTTCAAAAGAAGCCAAGACAAAGCCTTTATGGCGGCGATAAGATGCAACTTTTACCGCTGTATATATTCCATTATGCCAAAGCCACAGCGTATTGCCAATCTGATATCTGTCGTCATCAAAATCGGACCAGCTTTGAATTTTAATTTCTCCTTTTAAACCGTGTGTATTAACTGCTTTTCCAATCGCAATATAACTCATTTTTTTCTCTTTCCACTGGCTTCATTATAATCGAGATACTTATAAAATCTGAAGGATTTCTTGACTTCTCGGCATCATTGCCATTTCGCTGTCAAGATAAATATCATCCAAAGATGCGGTTATATGAGAAACGCATAATCGACGCTTATTTAAGAAGCTGTATGCAAAAAATAAAAAATTGAGTGCTTCTTCAAAGCAATTATGTTTTTCTTAAAAAAACCATGCAAATGCCACATCGTTCAAAAAAAATATTTCTAACAAAAAAGCTGTAACTCCTAAGGCATTTGGTATTATCCAAATTTACTTATTTGTTACAGCACAGTTCTTCATTTGCTTATCTCATTAAACTGAATTGAAACGCGCCGATTCTCTGTATGCGAAGCAACAGACATCATCTGACGCAATGCGGAAGCCATAATTCCTTTACGGCCAATCAAACGTGCAATGTCCTCGCTCGTGGCATAAATATACAACACAACTTCTTTTCCATTTTCGGAAAGCTTCTGTTCAATACGCAGGCAACTCTGATCATCCACAATCGGCGAGACCAGATTCAGCAGTACTTTGTCCAGCTCTGCCATTGTCGTTTACTTCTTTTCTTTTTTAGCGGCGTGCTTCTCATCCGAAAACTTTTTCATAATACCTTGACGAGACAGCAAATTGCGAACGGTATCCGATGGCTGTGCACCGTTACGAAGCCATTTAAGAGCAAGCTCTTCATCCACATGAACTTCTTCCGGGTTTGCGGTTGGGTTTACATATCCTAATGTTTCAATGACTTTTCCGTCGCGGGCATTGCGCGAATCAGCGGCGACGATACGATAACGCGGTGCTTTCTTAGCGCCCATTCTTGTAAGTCTGAGTCTGACTGACATTTCATTTCCTCCTGACCAGTACTTTTCCATTATAAAAAACGTAATCATGCTGTCAAGTATTTTTGCTTGACACAATTGAGATTCTCCATTCGCAATTGCTTAAAATTAAATGTTGCACATTCAAAAATGACATGGTATATTGTCTAGGCACTGTGAGAGACGAAAGAATGGTGCGCTTGGCAGATGAGGAAATACTCAAGAGGCCGAAGAGGTGCCCCTGCTAAGGGCATAGGTCGCGAAAGCGGCGCGAGGGTTCAAATCCCTCTTTCCTCGCCAGTTTGGTCACTTAGTTCAGTTGGTTAGAATGCCTCCCTGTCACGGAGGAGGTCACGGGTTCGAGTCCCGTAGTGACCGCCATATGATGCAGATGTAGTTCAATGGTAGAACGCCACCTTGCCAAGGTGGACACGGCGGTTCGATTCCGCTCATCTGCTCCATTGTATATACGCCGCATGGTCATGCGGTTTTTTATTTTGGCGGACAACTTCTTTAAAAACGTATAGTAAAATCGCTTTCCATTTCTTTTGCTTTTCTTAACAATCATTACCGGAAAGTGGTGGGAAATGTTGAGACGCGCAAATGTCCGGTGTATTTCAGGATATAGTCAAATAAAGAGACTTTCAAAACAATTGAGATCCTTCATTTTTGCTGAAAGGTTTATAAGTTCATATTTTTTGAATATATACTGTTACTCGCTATAATAAATGCCGACAATATTTAATCCTAACGGATATTTAATCGTATTTATCTTCTTAAATAAACCGTTTTTGAATAATATAATATCTTCTAAAATCGTTTTTTTAATAAGCTTGCTATTTGTACTAAATACAGTTCCTCCATTGTCGCTAATGCCTTGTTCAAATAACATGGATTCATATGTAAAACAAGTATCATGCAAATCACAAACCTGACTTGGACTACCCATATATAACAGGTTTAATTTATTTTCATTTTTCATTGCAACCATGAACATATGGCTTATATCTTCATTACGAGAATAAATAATGTTCTTTTCTAAATCGTATATTTTATCATCCAATTCCACATAAACATTATCGTCAACCCCCAAAATTTTCGAGGCGTTTTTTTCGTTATATTCGATTTTCGAAATCATATTGAAATCATCATCCAATACCAGCAATTCCGTATGCTCATTTAATTCGTTAAGAACATATATGTATCCCTTGTTCATATACAGGCTTTTTATTAAACCGGTTGTGGAATTACATAATTCTTTTTTTTCTGATAAATTATATAAACAAAAATCTTCTGCAAAAGCATCATCCTTTTCGCTATACGAGGTATTTTTTTTGTAAGTAATAATATTATGATCTATATAAAATTCGTTAAATATTATATCTCCATCATCATTTGGAACATCTAATTTTTCATAGGAAAAATCATCCAATTTAATTTTATATAAAAAATTAGAACCTAGTAAAAACATTTCTTTTCCAACTATTTCATTAGTATAAAACCCTGCATGATGAATGATTTCTTCTTTAATTAACTGGTTTTCTTTATTGTAAAATTTTAAATAAGTTTCGCCAAAGAAATTATATTCATCTGAAAGCACAACCAGCATTTTTATGTCTGTATCCATTATTTGGTTGTTAGATTGACTGCAGCAAGCTGCAAATATTAGCAAGCCGATTAAAACGATCTGTATTTTACGTCTGCCCATTTAAATTGCCTGACCAATTTTGAAAGTGAAGCTAACTGTGAAGAAGTACTTGCGTTTAGTTTGATATTGCCGCCTTGAGCCCAAGCTCTTGTTACAACGGTAACACAAGTAAAGCCGGAAATTGAATCCTCCGTTATATATTTTTCCCTATAAAAGTATATGCTTTTGCGGCAGCAGAGTTATTTTTTGCCGTATCGGCACCTTTTACTGTATAAAATCCGCCGGTTTTGGCATTATACCATTCAATTAATCTGCTTTCTCCATATGATGACACTTTGTATTTAGGGCCTCTGATTTCAACTGTACCTACCTTATACCCAATTGCCGCATGTCCATGATTCCAAGAGCCAGTTGAAGAATCCATATGTATAAATACACCGCCACTATAATCAGAAAGAGGTTTTATAACTTCAGCTCTTGCAGAAAAGTTAGAAGATAAATTTATAATAGACTTAGTTCCATAGAATTTATTTTTTTCATTTTCTATCATATCAAAAAGCATATTCGTTTCTAAGTCGTTTAGTTGATAGACTTCTGACACATGATGAAATTTTAATGCTTAAACTGCAATGCAACATCTTCCTGGATCATGCGACAAATAATCGTGCCGCAATGAAAAAACGAGCGTCATTTCATTCAGATTCTGCTGCTTCCAAGGCGATCTCCATCATACCGGTAAACGATTTTTCCCGCTCCTGCGCTGTGGTTTCCTGATGCGAAACCAGACTGTCCGAAATGGTCAATAGACAAGCCGCATGCTTGCCAAGAACACGCGCATTGTGGAACAAAGCAAAGCTTTCCATTTCCACGCACAGACAATGATGTTCTTTTACAGCTTTCATATAGTCATCACTGGTATGATAAAAGACATCACTGGAATGAATCGCACCGATATGCAGCTCTTTACCAAGTGCTTTAGCCACATTTCCAATATGCTGATTCAGTTCTTCTGACGGGAAGGTCACATCTTTATCATAACCATTCATCGTCCGCGCAAAGCTGGATTCCGAAAAAGCACTGTCCGCCAATACAACATCAAATAATTTTAAATCCGGATCATATGCGCCTGCCGAACCGATACGTATAATATTTTTTACTCCATAAAATTGAAACAATTCAAAGGAATAAATCCCGATGGACCCCATCCCCATTCCCGAAGCCATGACTGATACCGGTTTCCCTTTATACTTTCCGGTATAGCCATAGACATTACGAACGGATGTAACCAGTTTGGCATCTTCCAAAAAAGTTTCAGCAATAAATTTTGCACGCAGGGGATCCCCCGGCATCAGAACTGTTTTTGCAAATGCATCAGAAGCTGCAGCATTGTGAGGTGTAGACATTTTCTCCTTTATGACGCAGATATACCTTGCCGTATATATACATCATTCTCCTTTCCGACCTTTGAATAAACTATAAGCCAAAACCGAGATTGAAATGACAAGCTTTCAGAAACCGGTTTCTCATTTTCAAACTTCTCCACTACTTCTGTTAACACACCTGTGTCTGCCGAATGTCTTAACAAATGCAATGCTTTTTTTCTGTTATCAGATACTTTAACCGCAGTTCTATCTTGCCCCTATTATACCATTTTGCTATTTATTAAATGCATCCGGTAAGTCATTTTCAAGCAAAATCGTATCCTCTTTTGAAGCTTGCGCCCATAATATTTTAAAAGCCGCTTTTTCCGTATCCACGATCTGCACATGATCCATCGAAAAACCACTGAGTTTCAAACCCTCATAAATTGACTTGGTCTGCTCCCGGCCGACCAGAATCACCTCGTCACAACAGCCTTTCATCTGCGCACCAAAAGTACGATTCAATGCATCCTGCTGATCTTTCAGCTCAATCATTCCGGGAGTTACAATCCATCTTTTCCCCGGCATCATCGCTAATACTTCAAGCGCCATTTTCGCACCGTCCGGATTAGCATTAAACGCATCATCAATAAACGAATATCCACCGATCGTCTTCTGCTGCAAACGATGCTCAACCTGACGCATATTCTGAACGCCCGCCTGAATTCTAGCCCACGAAACATGCAGATATCGCGCACAAGCAATCGCAAATAAAATATTTAATATGTTCAGTTCTCCCAGAAGACGTGTTTCCAAATGCACTCTTTCTTTATTATGAACAACATCAAAAGCTGAACCTGATACACTGAACGCTATATTTTCGGCCCGATAATCTGCATCCCGATCATGAATAGCGCACGAGATCATCGGTACATTATTTTCAAGATGATAGTTTTTGATGAAGGTATTATCATAATTGACAATTCCCAGCCCATCTTTCGGCAACATTTCAATCATCTGCATCTTTTCATGCGTAATATTTTCCTGTGTTTTAAAAGTTGACAGATGCTGCGGCCCAATCGACGTCACAATACCGATAGAAGGGTGCACATATTCCATTAAATCCGTAATGTCTCCGACACGATCCGCTCCCATTTCACACACAAAAATTTCATGAATCGGCTTCATATATTCACGAATTGTACGTGTCACACCCATCGGCGTGTTATAGCTTGCAGGTGTCATCAGGACATGAAACTGCTCACTTAGTATTCCCGTCATGATATTTTTGGTACTCGTCTTCCCGTAAGACCCGGTAATGCCAATTTTAATCATCCCCTCATGTGTCTCAAGCATCCTCTTTGTGCTTTGGATATACCAGCGCTTGACCGCATTTTCAACCGGCGCCGTGATCCAGGCCATGGGATAAATCAACAGCCATGGGCCAAAATAACCGATCGCGAGCATCAGCCACAAATTCAGTCGACGATAAGCCAGTAACAATATGATTTGTATCAATAAATACAATACGCTCATAACCGCGATCTGCCGCTTTACCCGATCTGTTATGACAAGAGGCTTTATATAATGTGCCTTTCTCTCACGAGCGATGAGCAATGCCGCTAAGAGAAAAGCCAGCCCCATACACAGGTGCAAAACTGTCGAAGTTTCCAGATGAATGCATGCAAATGCCACCGCCAGAAATATAACGGTTGGCACCATTGCTCTTCTTGCGCCGCCTTCAATATTTTCTTCAATCCATTGCGTATACCGCGCAATCTCGTAGCGATTCTGCTGAAACATGTGCAGGGCATGCAGACTCGGTACAATAGAAGCCATAATAACGCCCAGAAAATATATCCAGTTCATACTGCATCCTCTTTCAAAAACACATCCAATACACGATTAAAACGCTCTGCCTGATGCCAATAGGCAAAGTGATCATCTCCTTCAAATATGGCAAGGCCGGCATTTGGCATTTCTGCTTCCATAATACGCGCCATTTCCAATGGAACCGCCTCATCTTTTTCACCCCAAACAAGCAATACCGGACATAATACTTCTTTCAATATAGGATGCACATCATCATTGACAACTTTAACTAATGTCAAGCGCATAACGCCTTTCGCTTGTCTATAATCAGCCGAACCGGATCGGTTCCGCAATTTCTCCAGTAAATCGTCCTGTTTCAAAAATCTCAATACCGCTGTCCCAAAATGATAAAAGGCAATTTTACATTTCTGCTTTGATGTTAACGGACGGCGAATACCTGCCGCCCCCGTTAAGCACATTTTAGCAACATCATGATGGCGGGCAGCATAGCGAATCGCGACACGACAGCCAAAGCTGTGTCCGATCAAAATCGGCTCTTTAATTGTATTTCCTTCAATAAAGGACTCTAGAAAAGCTACATAATCGGATACATCCCAAGCAATTGGCGGATTTTCGCTTTTACCAAATCCCGGAAAATCAAAATTCCATACACGAAAGTGCGCCGAAAGATGTTCTTCAATAGGAAGCATCATCTCTTTATTTTGCCCCCACCCGTGTAGCAAAATAACATCATGTCCATTTCCCCTTACACGATAAACAGTTGAGACGCCGTTAAAAATTCCGTTTTGTTCCATTTTGTCCTCATCCCTGCGCGCGATGTTCGTCACGTTGCGCCTTACTCTTTTTCTGGCGTATCTTTTTCGTACTGTCTTTCCAGATCACAAAGCAGACACCATCCGTCAAATTATCTGCTTCGACATGATAGCCATATGTCATACACACACGATATACAATACTCAAGCCAAGACCAAATTGCCCGTCCGTTCCTTTTTCATAGGGACGGAAAAGTTTTTCCAGACGATCCTCTTCAATCAGCCTGCCGTCATTTCCCACGACGAGCCTGTCCGTCTCCAGATTGATCCAAATCTTTGTTTTGGCATACCGTAAAGCATTATCTAAAAGATTCTCCAGAACAATACGCCAGGGTTCTTCTTCACCATGAAATAAAACCGATCGATCCAAATGTGTTTCAAAAGAAATCTCCGGGCGTAATACTTTCAAAGAAAGTAATGCCTTATCAATAATCTGTGCCATAGAAAGATGATTGCCCGAAGGGCAGGTATCCAGCAAATAATCCATCTTATTTAAAGCAATCAAAGACCGCACTTTTTTATCCAAGCGATCCGCATGTTCAATAATGACATCTACTGACTGCTCCAAGGTTCCATACGGATAAACACCATCCTTAATGGATTCTCCATACGAACGAATGGTTGCGATCGGCGTTTTAAGATCATGCGATATATTTTGTATCATCTCCTGTTTCTCGCGATTCTGCTTGCAAAGTTCCGCCTGCATATCACGCAATGCATCCGCAACTTCGCCGATCTCATCATGTCTTACAATGCTCAGTTCTGCCGGATCATCATTTTTAATTTTATTGATATAGCTTTGGATCTGCGAAAGAGGATAAATAATCGACGCAGCCCACATTGTCAGCAGCAGCAATAATACGGCCGCCACAAATACATTCAGATTCACTACATTATTGACAAGTTGTGAGCGAAACTGCGCCTCATAGGAACTTGCAATCATCGTCACCAGATAGAATCTGTTTTGTAAATGAGAAAGGCAATAATGAATTTCATTATTATCATACCAATGATCCTTAGGGCGATAAACCCTATCCTCGACACCTTCGACACCGTCCGCAATATTTTGGCGAATATCATCCAAAATATCCGACCGTATCAATTCCGTTGTATTAAATGCAAAACAATCCGTGGTGGGGTCATAAATGCCCTGCAGAACTGCCGTTTCGTCTTCCTGCGGCAAGATCATTGAACCTTCCATATGATTCAGATAAAAGGCCACAGTATATTGTGTCCCATGCAGCATGCGATACATCTCTTTGCTTGTAAATGAATTGATCTGTGGTGAAATTACAGAAAAAATAAACAAAGCAAAAACCGTAATAGCAAAAAACACAATCGATATCAGCTGCTGTGTCAGCGATAATTCCCGTAGCCACAAACGAATACGTTTCATACCTCAATCCAATCGATATCCGAAACCATAAATAGTATGAATATTCAGCTCCGGCATTTTTTTACGAAGACGACGAAGTGTATCATCCACAACCCGGTCGCTGCCGAAATAATTCGCCTCCCACACACGAGCCAAAATCTGTTCCCGCGAAAATGCGCTTCCGCGATTTTTAACAAACAACAACAATAAATCAAATTCTTTCGTCGTCAGCTCAACATCCATACCGCTTTCTGAAGTAACAGACCGCTTGCTTTCATCAATATCATATCCATCTGCCAACAAATGCGATTCTGCATCTTTATAGGTACGCCGAATGACATTATTAACACGCAGCACAAGCTCTTTAGGAGAAAATGGCTTCGTAATATAGTCGTCACTTCCCTTTTCCAGGCCGATGATACGGTCGAATTCCTTATCCCGTGCCGACATGAAAATAACCGGCAGAGTCGGGTACAACTGCCGAATTTCTTCAATCAGATCAAAACCGCTTTTGTCGCCAAGCATAATATCCAAAATCCACAGCGCAACATCATTATCACCAGTATGCAGCTGCGCTTCATCATAAGTCAGGTAAGCACGAACGTCATATCCCTCTTTTTCCAGATAACGCTTGACCAGCTCATTCAGATCTTTTTCATCTTCAACAATGCTGATAACTTTTTTCATGCCTGCCTCCTTCCTTTATATACCGTATTTTCTTCGGACAATCGAAGCAACCTTTTCAACCATCTCTTTGCAAAGTGCATCCGTTTCCGCTTCCACCATGACACGAATCAATGGCTCTGTTCCGCTGGGACGTACAAGAACACGGCCATTTCCATGTAAGGCCGCTTCCATTTCTGAAACCGCCGTCATTATTTCCTCGTCTTTCATGGCAAGATTTTTGTTACGTACACGCACGTTCATCAGTTCCTGCGGATAAATTTTCAAGCCATGACAAAGGTCAACTATTGACTTACCTGTCACTTGCATAATTTTAACAATAGCCAACGCTGTCAATAAGCCGTCGCCCGTCGTCGCATGGTGCTTCAAGATAATATGGCCGCTTTGTTCTCCGCCAATAATGCAGCCTTTCTCACACATCCGCTCATATACATATTTATCACCGACCTGCGTTTTCTCCACATGGATGCCATGAGCGGCCATAGCTTTCCACAGTCCCAGATTCGCCATGACAGTTGTAACAATTGTATTGCCTGATAAAGTTCCTTTCTCTTTATAATATCTCCCGATGATATAAAGGATGAAATCGCCATTCAATAACTCTCCGTCCGGGCGCACCAGTATCTGCCGATCTGCATCGCCATCAAACATCAGGCCAAGATCATATGCGCCATGATGTTCGCGCATAAACTTTTGAAATGCCTGTGGATGTGTGGACCCGCAATCGGCATTAATATTCAGCCCATCCGGATGATCATTCAGCACCGTTACTTCCGCACCTAAATCACGAAATACTTTTTCAGCTGTAAATGAAGCTGACCCGTTAGCACAATCCATAGCAATGCGAAAACCACTCAGGCATAAAGGAAATTCAGCTTTCATCGCCTCCATGTAATGCATGATTCCATCCGGATATGCATGAATGGAACCGATCGCATCTTCCACGGCGTAAGAAATAGTTATCGTACCGTCAATAAAATCTTCAATTTTCGTTTCCAGATCAGCCGGAATTTTAATCCCTTCTTTGGAAAAAATTTTAATTCCATTATCATAAAACGGATTATGCGAGGCAGATATCATGACCCCGCAGACAAACTCTTCCTTCCTTGCAAGCCAGCATATCATCGGTGTCGGCCCATATCCGGCTTCATACACATCGCAGCCTTCACTGGCAATACCCGACGCTAATGCAGCCTCCAGCATATCTGAGGAACGACGTGTATCTTTTCCGACTATAATTTTATTTTTTCCGCTGCGAGAAAAATGCCATCCCAAATAGCGGCCGACCTGAAAAGCGCGATCCGCTGTCAAGCCCTCGTTCGCTTTTCCGCGAATTCCATCTGTGCCAAAATATTTACCCATTATTGACTCCCGTTCCGTCATCATTGCCATTTCCGGAATTAACTTCGCCTAATACATTTAATGTAAACTTGGATTCGGTTAACGAATATTTCAGAAGACCGCCAGATGGCTGCTCTACTTCCAGCGGAAAATCTTGAATACCGACAACCGCTTCTTTCATATCTACATATACATTGATCATATCCGCCGTTACGGCTTCTACATTTTCCTGTGTTCCGAAAACAGTTACGCTCGTTGTCGTTTTGTTCACCGGTGAAGCTTTGTAGTTATTTACATTATTACGATAATTGATTTTTACACCATCAATTGTTTTGGATACGCCTTCACCTAAAGTAACATTCATCGTGATCTGATTGATATTTGATGAACTGACTCCGGAAGGAAGCGTAATCGGCCGCATGATCGTCGAATCTTTTGTAATGGTCGATGCATTCAGCGTAACAACAACTTTATCAATTTGACCCAAAACGGCCTCGCTGCCGTAAATGGTTACCGACTGCTGATCACTTGTAATAGACGCAATCGCTTTTCCATCGGGAATATCGCCATTGACCTCGATTTGAATCGGCACTGACTTATTCGGTGATGTCACCGGTACAGTAACGGCAATCGTATCCGGCACAATATCTGCATGTACAGGCTGCCCATCTGCATCATACGCTACTAAGCGTGCATCTTGTGTAAAATCGGCTGTCTGTCCGGACACATCAATCAATGCTTTGACAAACGAAATGGTACTCAGCGTATCTTTTGAAGCCCGAACATTGACCTTTGTATATTCAAACTGCGGTGTTCCCAATGAATAAATGGCATCCATCTTATCGCGATTGATAAAGTCATAAGAAACGTCAAACTGCTGGGTCGTCTTTTTCTTCAGCGTAATAAAAGCGTTGGAAGGATCGACCTTTACTTCCACTAAGCTGCCAAAGCCCTCTGTTTCCAACTTGACTTCATGTGTTCCTTCTGTCAAACCTTCCAAATCAGCTACGACCACTCCGCCGCTGGCGGCTGCAGCCGTTACGGAAGAGGCATCTCCGGTGACGGTAATATTTGCGGTTTGCGGCAATCCGTCCAGTTCAAAAATATCCGCATTATACTTGGCAGTCACATTTACAGCATTTAATGTCCGTGCTTGCTGCAAGGCGGTTGTATGAAGCGTGGAGCGTGAATTATAGTTGACGACCAAATACAGCAAAATCGCCAAAGTCAATGAAAGAATCATAATATATCGTGAATTAAACAATGTTTTATCTAATAAAGTCGAAAACCATCGCAGCATGCGCAGCATGCCATCTGTAATATGACGATATGTCCGCTCAACACGCCGCGTCTGAGCGGCAATCCGATTTGCCAGTTCCGTTTTACTGGAGTCCGTTTTTGCCTGCCGGCGATCATCTTTTTCACTCATCACCGTTCCCCCCTTGTCTTCTCCGTCGGCAAACCGTCAATCATCGTAAGTGTTCGATCCAAATCATCATCCATACCGACAATCTTTGAAGGATCCAATTTCGAAGTGTCGATAATATCCTCTAATTCTGCTTTTTCAACCGGTTTTGCGACCTTGTCAATTGATTCCGCCGCCGCTTTCCTCTCTGCTTCAAAACGATGTACCTGCGGATTATCCGGATAGCTTGGTATCGGGCGCTTTTTCTTATGCGGCAATTTGATTTCGCTGGCTTCTTCTTCAATATGAAGCATGTCGGCATCTTCCTTAGGTTTAACAACCGCTTCTACTGGAATCTTTCCGCTTTTTACCGGCTTATCGTCATCTATGATAATTTTTCGTGGACTTTCATCATTAAATGTCCGCTTTTGTACACCATGCACTTCTGTTTCCTCTCCACAAATAACCCGTAACAAATAATCTCTCAGCTGCTTGCGGCTGACGTTCATGATCTTGCCGTCCTGCGTAATGGAAACAGAGCCTGTTTCTTCGGAAACAACAATTGTTACTGCATCCGTAATTTCTGAAATACCGATCGCCGCCCGATGCCGTGAGCCATATCGGTTAGGCAATTCCAAGTTAGTCGGCGGAAAATAGGCGCTTGCACAGGCAATCTTATCTCCTTGAATAATGACGGCGCCGTCATGGAGGGGTGTGGAGGTAACAAAAATTGAAGTCAGTAATTCCGCACTGACATCAGAATTCAAGCGTGTACCGGTCGCAATAAAATCATCCAGTCGATGGCTTTGCTCAATGCAGATCAGTGCACCGGTCTGATCTTTTGATAACAACATGGTGGCGGTAACAATCTGATCGACAAGATTCTCTTTTTCATTTCCTGTCAGCGTGGTGATTCGCGAAAGTACATTAGTTTTGCCCAAGCGGCCCAGCAGATTGCGAATTTCCGGCTGGAAGATGATAATGATCGCTAAAAATCCCCAGTTGACAAAAATATTGGCAAAATAGGCGACGGTTTTCAATCCCAGAAAACGAGCAATGACATCAATGATAAGGATGACCAAAATGCCCTTAAAAATCTGAACTGTTTTTGAATTCCCACGAATAATCTTAATTGACCAATATAGAACACCCCACATGATAAAAATATCCAGGAACATGACCGTCAATGTTCGGATATTCTCAAGGGTCAGGTTGACGCTATAGTTCGACACGATCACGATCTCCCTTCGCGTTAGTTATTATAACACGCTCACCATATCTCTATCCCGACCAGTTGAAATCATACATGTGTCCGATTCATCACTGCAAAATGAGCTGTGTTTCGGATACAGTGCCTTTCCCTGCACCTCGTTTCGTTCATACTTCCTTCATTCTTGTTTCAAGCACGTGTTACCATAATAAAAACCGCATACCCATGCGGCTTTCAGATTCATGGAGCGAGTGATGAGAATCGAACTCACGTATGCAGCTTGGAAGGCTGCCGTTCTACCATTGAACTACACTCGCATAATATGGTGTCTCGGAAGGGAATCGAACCCTCGACCCACTGATTAAAAGTCAGTTGCTCTACCACCTGAGCTACCGAAACATCAAGCTGATTGATGCCATAAGATAATGACGCATCAATATATCTCGTGTCGATTTCTATCGACGGAATCAATACAGTGGTGGAGACGGGTGGTTTCGAACCACCGAACCCAGAGGGAGCAGATTTACAGTCTGCCGCGTTTAGCCACTTCGCTACGTCTCCAGTCGATGCGTGGTGCCGACAATAGGAATCGAACCTACAACCTACTGATTACAAATCAGTTGCTCTGCCAGTTGAGCTATGTCGGCAAGTGGTGGAGGTTAACGGGCTCGAACCGCTGACCCTCTGCTTGTAAGGCAGATGCTCTCCCAGCTGAGCTAAACCTCCGC
>CAUTVM010000002.1:0-47387 GCA_963541855.1 uncultured Erysipelotrichaceae bacterium | reverse complement strand
AATAACCGCCATCCTGCGGCAGCTCTTTCAAATACGAAGCATCCTTGCCGAATTCCGTATCCGTTTTGGCCTTGCAAGCCGCATTATACGTCTCCACGGTTTCTTTCAGCGTATCCTTGGATACATCCAGCTTATCCGCCAGCTCATCCAGTGTTTTGGCATAAACAGCCACCGTTTTATTTTCCTGTTCGGCATTCTTCTTAACCGTCTCAAAATAATCGGCATCAAACCCGACGGTATTATTTCCATCCAAAATATTCCAGTATGCTTTGGAACCGTGGTTGATCATCTGCTTATTCAAAATTGTTGCGGCTGCCGGTGCCTCATTTGCAAAACGTTTGCCATCCGCATCAATCATCAACGTCATTCCGGTATCCGGCGTATTCGACCAGTCATTTTTGAATACCGGCGCCAGATCAGGCTGCGAAGACTTTACGTATAACGTATCCGCCATCTTCGCTCCGGCTTCTTTCAGCATGTGCATGCCGTCCGCGGTTGAGCCAATCTGTGTTTTTTCATGCAGATCCACATCTGCCAGCTCCTTCTCCGCCTGCTTGAGATCCTCACTCCATGATGCTCCCCCGGCAGCGACGATGACTTTTTTCGCATTGATCGCAAAAGAACCGCTGCGATTTTCCACCTTGGCGCCCGTAACAGTACCATCACTATCCTGCAGCAACTGCGTCGCCTTTGTTCCCGTTAAGAAGGTAACACCGTTTTTCTTGCAAAGATCCTGCATATCTGCAGACAATTTATAACCGGCTGTGAAAATTGTTCCGGCATAATTTCCCATGTCCAGATCCGTATGATCCATGCCAAGATCAATCAGTTCATCTACCGTCTTTCCGGTCTGTTTCATCAAATTAGCCGTGAAGTCATAATCCGGCTGAATAGAACTTGTTTCATTTACCTTCTTATAAAACTGCAGAACCCGATCCAATGAATCATCCAGTGACGCATCATTTTTCTCACTGTTTACCGTCAGCAAAAGCCCGGCTGCTTCATTCAACGTTCCGCCGATCACATCCAGCTTCTCGGCAACGACAACTTTTTTACCGGCGCTTGCCGCGGTATAAGCGGCCATCAATCCGGCCGTTCCGCCGCCGATAACCAATACGTCAGTATCCATATCATCCGTTGCCAGAGCCGGATAATCGCAAGTTACCTTGGCCAGGGCTTCACTGTCGCCTCCGGCCTGATTTACGGCGTCACCTACCGCATTTAATATGGCCCGGCTGGTAAAGGTCGCCCCGGAAACCGTATCTACTCCCAGTGACTGATATTTTACGATATCTTCCGGAATGCGCTCTATTGCCGCCTCCCCGATAACCGGCGTTTCCTTTTGATCCGTAACTTTCACTTCTGTAATAGCATCGTTTGAAAAAGTCACAGCTACCGTCACATCGCCATTGCGGCCCGGCTCACTGGCCGTATAGGTGCCGGCTTTATAACCGGATGCGGCGGCCGATGGCGTTGCCTCTTTGGGAGATGGAGAACCGCATGCGCCAAGAGTGAAGACCATGGCGATGCTCAAAAAAGCGGAACATAATTTTTTCATACTTCCTCCTGATACAGAACCATTCTGTACGCTATTCATTCTAGTTTGTTTTTTCACGCGGTCAAGAATAACGAATGCAAGCTTTACTTGATCGCATAAAGACGAAATTCTGCATTTTGATATAACATCTCTCCCACGCGTGCAAGCTGAGCATCAAATTCCGGATTTTCCCAATACCGCACGATGACAAAATCGACCTTATATTTTCTTAAAAGCATTTCTGTTTTTTCATAGGGCGTTAAAACCGCCTCATCCCAAGGATGATGACGCTTTGCAATCTGATAGAGATCTTCATCTACACGCGTATGCGGATAATAGGTGTCACGCGCCGTGATTAACTGCACGACATACGGTAAATAAATTCGTGTTCCTTCCGCCTGGGAAAGAACAATGGCACTCTTCTGACCGATGTTCCTTCGTAAAGCGTCGATCACCTCAACTCCCTGCGGCTCCATTTTCGTGAGCGGATTAACTCCCTTTCCGGCGGCAATATAAAAACCATATTGAACATTTTTATCCCCCTGCAAAGCCAACCCGTTACTGATAAGGGTTATGCCGCATAAAAACAAGGCGACGATCCCCTGCAAGATTCTTTGCTTCATTAAAAAGCGCAGTATGTACGCCAATAAAAACAGCTCCGTAAAGGGATTAAACATCACTTCATATGCGCGATAAAATACATTCGATGCAAACCAGCCGGCAATGGCGGGTGTGCATAATGGATTCATAAAAACAAGCGACATATATAACGCATTGAAGCGCATATATTTTTCTTCTTCCCTCTTCGCCATCAGGCATAAAAGAATAACCCCCAGCCAGCGCAGTATATTCACGCCATTATCCAGCCAGCCTGCATATCGGAAAAAGTAATCTTTGACCATGTCAACATCCTGATGATTGCGGAAAAAATAAGCATAGTTATACAAAAAATCCGGTTTTGTCTGCACCACATAAAATGAATAAGAAATCAAAACGGCAGGAAACAGAATAAAAAATAACAACCGGCTGTACCGCTGAAAAAAGCATTCAGCCTTGGATAAAAATTTCTTTTTCCCCATTGCCAGCCATAAGTAATACAAGCCAAAACCAAGTGCGGCCAACATCATCCATCGACTTCTTCGGGAAAGCAGAATGCATGCATAAAGAACCAAAGGCAAAACAGCCCATGACAAAACGGCCAGCGTTTTTTCTCTTTTAGACACAAATCCGTATGCCGCTAATATCAAAAGCAAAGCGCAGGCGATAAATAAATAAGAACTGGAAACCGCAATGCCGGCAAAGGAAATGACGGCAAACAACCATGCCGAGGCACGATCAGAAAAATCACCGGCCAGCCAGCGATATGCACTGTAAGCAAGCATCGTAATACATAAAGTGCGCCATGTATTGCCATAAAAGGCGTCCACAATCCGCCAATAATAGAAATTCAAATAAAATAGGGCAAAAAGAAGCAACACCCCTTTCTGCCATCGTTTGAGGAAAGTAAACCGCTTTACGATATCCACGATGACCATGGCACTGATCACATTGTACAGCATGCCCATTCCCCAGACCGTCACCTTCAAAGTTTCCATTCCGGCATTTTGTAAAAGGCGGCCTGCTCCACGCAGCAGAAAAACATAGACTGAAACAAGGGGATAGTAGGCCTGATACAAATAAAGCGCATCCCATTCCTGACCGGTTTCACCCGTATAAAGATTAAAGAGATTGACGTGCGCATTGCTGATATTCTGCGCGATGTTATTGAGATACATTGGCGCATCGGAAAATTCCAGATCCACATAGCAATGATAAAAAACATATATCCATGCGCATAATGACAAGATGACAATGAGCATTTCTTTAGAAAACAATGTCTGTCGAATATTTTTTCTTTCCGCAAAAACACAATAAAGACCAAAAAGCAATAATCCGCTTGTTAAAATGACCAATAAATAAAAATTGCCATGCCATAACAAAACCGGGTAATACGCAAGCGCACAGGCAGCCAGAAATAGAACAAACCCCAGCGGCGCATAAAAAGAAAGCCGGGGAATCAAGAGCCATCCGGCAACATGGCGGCCGATACTTTCAAATAGAACGATCAGTAAAAAAAGTGAGAGGAAAATAAGTTTCATTGCTTCTCCTCATATTGGTTCAACACTTCTTCCAGCATCTGAATCTTCAGGTTTTTCACCGAGTCCAGAATGATTCCGGTACACATGAACAAAACGCCGATCAATAAAGTGAATTGCATATATCCGTCAGAAAGACAAAGACCGATGATAATGGAAGCTAAGAAAAACCAGAAGAAAAAATACATGGGGCGATAATCTTTGTACAGATCGAATAACGTCAGCAAAACCCGCCATCCGTCGCGGAACGTATGCAGCTTTGAAAAAGAACCTTCCGGGCGATCACGATACGCAATCGCCGCTTCAACAATCTTTAAACGCATGACCAGTGCAAATACCGTCATCTCCGTTTCAATCTGAAAGCCTTGTGAACGCACCGGCATGCATTTCACAAAGCGTCGCGAAAATACCCGATATCCTGTCATGATGTCACGCACGCTTCCCTTAAACAGATGATTGATCAGATCACGCACAAGGTTATTACCAAACTGGTGAAAAGCACGTTTGTTTTCAGAATAATATGTGCCGTTGCTCAGGCGATCGCCAATGGCCATATCCGCTTCACCCTTTAAAACCGGATCCAACAGAAGATGAATCTGAGCGGCCGGATATGTATCATCCCCGTCGACAAGCACATATGCCTGCGCTTGGATATCGCGAAACATGGAACGAACAACATTTCCTTTTCCCTGCCGTTTCTCCCGGCGCACGATGGCACCGGCCTTATGCGCCTCTTGCACCGTATGATCAGACGAATTGTTGTCGTAAACATAGATCATGGCTTCCGGGAGCGCCTGTTTAAAATCACTAATAACCTTTGCAATCGTCTGTTCTTCGTTATAGCAAGGAATCAATACCGCCACATTTTGTCCCATATAAACTCCACATCCCCATCAGAAACACGCATGCAGAAAAAACATGCGTTCATTTCTCATATGCCCTTATTTTACCCGATACATAAACGTAAAAAAACCTGCCGAAGCAGGTTTTTGAGATCAAATGATCTTTGCCAGCATATTTTTCAACGCTTCTTCCGGCTGAAAGCCGACCGTTTGTTCAACAACCGCGCCGTTTTTGAAAACAATGAGCGTCGGAATGGACATAATGCCGTAGCGCTGCGCAATCTGCGGAAACTGATCAACATTTACTTTCACAAAATGAACACCGTCCGTTTCGGAAGATATTTTTTCCACAACCGGTCCCACCATCTTGCATGGCCCGCACCAATCCGCATAGAAATCTGCGAAAACCGCAGCGCTTTCTTTCAAAATCTGATCATATTGCTCCATGGAAGAAATCATTGTTACCATAAGTCACCCGCCTTTCGCATGCATTATTCCATGCCGGCTCCTGGACTGCAATGCATTTGCTCATCTTAATAATTTATTAAAACCGTCGGCCATCATTTTTCCCTCCTGTATCCCTATGGTATAATGCCTACGGCCAGAAAGTATCTATGACAGAAAAAAAACCGATTCAACGCCCAAAAAAACGCCGCTTCAAAGCCAAGCTGCGTCGTATATCCCGACAGATGTTGATCACTTTTCTAACCGTCGCAATCACGGTTCTTTTTGCGGGTTATATCGCCGTTCTTCTCATTTTAAAAGGACCTTCACCGACTTTCTCTGATATGATGGTTTCCACCATGTGGGAGTCGCGGCGGGGCAAGGCCATTGTCCGCATGTTGTTTTCCAAAGAAGAGATAGAGGCCATTTTGGCCAAGAATCAGGTACATAGTTTTGATGCACAGGTGGGCGCAAAAGACAATACTTCCTTTGATATTCCGGAAAATGAAAAAGATAAAATTGAAGTGGTGGACGTGCAGGGAACGACTTTTAAAGGCAAGATGATGATTATCCGCGATCCTGCACGCATGCAGCTGGGCGTCAATGTTGAAATGCCGGATCCTTCCTCCAGCTACAGTGTGGCGGATTATGTTTCTGCCGCCGGCGCCGTGGGCGGAATCAACGGCGGAGGATTTGATGATCCGGGCGGACGCGGAGATGGATCCATTCCCCAGGGGATCGTCATAAAAGACGGCCAGCTCGTTGCCGGAAAACCGGATACGTTCGGAACAGTCGGCGGTTTTAATGCGGAACATCATCTGATCTGCGGCGACATGTCCGGACAACAGGCGTTGGAGTGGGGATTACAGAATGCCGTCACTTTCGGACCGGTATTGCTTTATGACGGGCACGCCTTGCCGATCAACGGCAACGGCGGAGGAATCAATCCTCGCAGTGTCATCGCCCAGACCTCCGATGGTACGGTTTTATTGCTGGCCATCGACGGCCGGCAGCCCAATTCTCTTGGAGCAACTTTTGCCGACTGCCAGAACCTGCTGTTACAGTATGGGGCTATCGCCGCTTTCAATCTGGATGGAGGATCCAGTACGGTCATGGTTTATAATGGTTCCATCATCAACAGTGTTGTTTCTATGAACGGAGATCGGAGCGTACCTACGGCATGGCTCGTAAAATAAACATCCCTCAAGAACATCGGCACGCCCGCCGAAGATCTGAAAAATATTCTCTGCGCTACCGGCGCCAGCTGGCCATCGGCTTACAGTTCTATAAGCGGCTTTTAAATATCTTTCTGGCAGCGGTTTTAATCTGTGCGGCCGGATTAGGTTATCTGTATTTTTGGCTGTATCGCTATGAACGTCAAAGTGTGACCGGGGCGATGACCCGTTATCTGCAGGATGTTGATCAGCGCCGATGGGATGAAATCTACAATATTGATTCAAAATATTTCACCGAGCTGAACACAAAAGAAAATCTGATTACGTATCTGCTGTATGTATATGGGGAAACCAAAGCGTCCGGATTTACTTTTACACTGGCTTCTATCGGAGATAACGACTGGCGTTACTATGATGCCTATTATCGGCAGACTAAAATCAGCACCCTGGAAACTTATAAACCGGAAAGCAGTTCTACCTGGAAAGTGCGTACACTTGTCAGTGGAGGTACTTATACATTTGATGTCTTAGACGGATCATCCTTTAAAATCAACAATATTTCGATCAACTCTTCTTATACCGACGGCTTAGATCCAATTCCTTTAGCCTACAGTCAGATTAAAGAAAAGCATCACTTTCCAACCGTTGCCCGCTATACAGTCGAAAACCTTGTCCGTCCTCCTGCTCCTCAGCCGGAAAAGACCGATATTGATATGGTTATCCGCGATTATTCCGCCAACCATTATTATATCGGTCCTAAACCGACGAAAGAGCAGTATACGCTTTTTGCCCGCGAGCTGGAAGAAACGGCAATTGCCTACTCCAAATACATCACAAAAGACGGCACTTTTTATAATCTCAACGCCCATCTTTATCCGGGAACCGAATTTTATTCCGCCATCTCTTCTTTGGACAATCAATATTTTTCAAGTCATGACACCATTGATTTTCAGAATATTCAAGTTGCAGACGTCATGTCGATCGGTGAAGAAGCGTTTGCGGGAACGATTTCTTATGATGTTGTCGTCACCGCTAAAGGAAATACAAAAAACTATCGTTCCCTTTATCAAATTTTCTTCATTCGCGCAACAGACGGAAAATGGAAAGCAGTCAATATCATTACCCTTTCTCAAGATCATCAAGATGAAGAAAGCAGCGCCAAATAAACAGAGCGCTTTATTTTTTCAATTTTTTTCAGCCGCTTCCGGCGTCTCTTTTTTTAAGCCATATCCCCAAAAATGCCCATCATTGGTCGTCACCACTTCGCAAGAAGTGCCCTTTCCAAGCTCCATATCCTGATGACAGGCACTCTCGCCCGCTTCTCCGATATACAAAATTTCATATGTTTCCGCATGTTCGGGCGGCACGATATCACACGCAATATCCGGATCAACTGCATTTTTCCTGGCACAGTTTTCACTAACCGGAGTCGGCAATGGACTTTGTGAAGGAAGATCACTCGGCTGGGGCAACGATTTGACAACATGCACGGTAATGGGAACCACCGTCATATTCCCGGAAAGATCCGTACATATGATCTGCGGATAATAATCTCCCTCCTGCGTATAGTCGATCTGCCCGCGAACACTTGTTTTTAAAAGACCGTCATAATCGTCATAACCGGTGATATTGGAAAAATCAATCGGATTTCCGACTTCTGTCGTAAATTCATATTGGCGAATATTGATATACGGACCGTTTTCATCCGTGTATCCGACTCCGCTTTTCCCAGCGCAGCCGCCGGTCAATAAAATAAACAGAAGTATGATTTTCCGTAATTTATCCATATGGAGCATTATACAACATGGCCATACGCTATTTCCATTTATACAGAAAGAGCGTAAAATCACTACCGTAAGGAGACCGATCATGACCTTTATTGAAACGATTAAAGCAAAAGCACGTCAGGATATCAAAACAATTGTTCTTCCGGAATCTGAAGATAAACGCATCCTCACTGCCGCCGCCAAAGCACAGGAAGAAGAAATCGCACATATTATTCTTTTGGGCGATGAACAGACCATCATGGCTGACGCTGAAAAATATGGCCTTTCTTTAAAAGGTATGCACATCATCAATCCCTTGACCTCTGATCATCTTGATGCATATACGCAGCTGCTGACCAAATTGCGTGAGAAGAAAGGCATGACGCCGGAATTGGCACGACAGACTTTGCTGAATGACAAAACGATGTTCGGTGTTGTCATGATCAAAAACGGCGATGCCGACGGACTGGTTTCCGGAGCCTGTCATTCAACCGCCAATACGATTCGTCCGGCCCTGCAGGTTTTAAAAACGGCACCGGGCAAAAAGCTGGCTTCCGGCTTCTTTATTATGGATGTCAAAGACTGTACCTATGGTGAAAACGGTCTCTTTGTCTTCGCCGATTGTGCCCTGAATCAGGACCCTTCACCGGAAGAACTTGCGGCCATCGCCTATGATTCCGCCGAGTCCTTTGAGGCGCTTGTCAACGCCAAAGCCAAAGTCGCCTTCCTCTCTCACTCCACACATGGATCGGCTAAGCACGCAATGGTCGACAAAGTTGTCCATGCGGTTACCATTGCCAAAGAAACATATCCGGATTTGAATTGCGATGGAGAATTACAGCTGGATGCCGCTTTGGACCCTGCTGTTGCGCATATCAAAGCGCCCGACAGCACCATTGCCGGATGCGCCAATGTATTGATCTTCCCGAATATTGATGCCGGAAATATCGGCTACAAGCTTGTTCAGCGGTTGGCGAAGGCGGACGCATACGGGCCGATGCTGCAAGGACTGGCCGCTCCGGTTAACGATCTTTCCCGCGGTGCTTTCTGGCAGGACATTGTCGGCGTTATCGCCATCACGGCGGTTCAGGCACAGCTTTGCCGCCGATAGGTAAACCTCTTTATTCTCTTTTATGCAAAGCAAAACCTTTATTAAAGAACAATATAAAACATGCGCCGTTTTATTTATGATCCATGTGGTGGGAATCCTGTCCATCTTACGGGCCGACTTTTCTTATGCCGATGATCTTGGCCGTATTCTGATGGGTAATCGCGGCTGGATTAAAGAAAGCCGCTTTCTTTCCCAATGGCTGTCCGTCTTGCTCCATACCCATACCCGGATCAGTGATATTTCTCCTCTGCCCCAGCTTCTTGCCGCCTTTTTATTGGCTCTTGCCGGAACAATTCTGTTATATCTTTTCCATGGCTCCCGCACGCTGAAACCTTGGCTTGTAGCGGCTGTCGTTCCTCTTGGCCTCAATCCCTACTTTCTGGAATGCCTGTCTTATAAATTTGACGCTCCTTATATGGCACTCTCCATTGTTTTCAGCATACTGCCGTTTCTTTTTGCAGAAAAAAAGAAAAAATATACTCTGCTGTCCATTTTCTCCTTACTGGCCATGTATATGACCTATCAAGCATCATCGGGAATTTATCCGATGCTTGCCCTGTTGCTGTTTTTTCAACGCCGCAATCGAAACGATGCGCGCAAAGAAGCATATCGCTTCCTGCTTTTATCCATCGCTTCTTATGCCGCCGCAACCATTTTATTCCGCCTTTTAGTCCCTCTTTCCACAAGCTGGTATCCTACCGAAACAATTTCTGTGCATTCGTTTCTGCCTGATCTGGCAGCCAACTACAAACTTCTTTTTCATCAGCTGCAAGCCGATTTTAATCCCATTTGGAAAGGTGTGATCTTACTTATTCTGCTCGGTTTTCTTTATAAAACGCAAAAAGAAACACGACAAAATCATTTTCTTTCTTTTCTGGAATCGCTGCTTCTTCTCGGGCTGCTTTTTCTGACCGCCTACGGCATTTATATTTTTTTGAAAGAGCCGCTTCTTGCACCACGCGCTTTGTATGGCTATTGCGTACTTATTACCTTACTTTGTGTCTACAGTGCCGACCGATTGGCATCAGGGTTCCTTTTAGCATGGTGTTTCTTCATTTTCAGCTTTACATATGGCAATGCTTTACAGGCGCAGAAAACATTTACGGAGCGTCGTTTAGCTGTTGCTTTAAGCGATCTGAACCAAAGTCATGCCTTATCTTCTTCCGTTAAAGGCCTGCAGATTGCGGGATCTATCGGTAAAGCCGTCAGTATTCAAAATGCACAAGCCACCTATCCTATTCTTCACCGTCTGGTTCCCAACACCATAGCGGAAGGCTGGATATGGAGCGAATATATTTTACAAAATGAAATCGGCCAGCATACTTATACCCTGCATAAAGATCAATTGGATCTGTCTTCCCTTTCCATGCAGGATCTGCCGATCGTTTCGGATACTGCCTTTGAAACCATTCGGGCAAATGAAGCTTATATTTTGATCACCTTCCATTAAAAATGATCGGCCGGATTACAAGCAACTGCGCTTCTTCTTAAATATGATTTTTAAGCGGATAAACAGATGCCGAAAGCTTTTAAAACAAACGACATATAACGCTGTCGTCACTAAAGTCACCAAAATACCCAACAGCAGAATACGAATAATCAGCGCCATTATACCGGTAATCGCACCGGCCGCCATATACTGATTCCAGAACATCCATGCGCCATAACCGATCCCCAATGCTAAAGCCACCCGCAAAGCAACGATCTTATAGTAGCGCCAGGGGGATAAATGAAAGACATGACGATAGACAAGGCATGGGTTATAAAGATAATCCAGTGTCCAATACGATATGGCCGTTGCCAACACTGCCCCCAAAATACCGAAGAAAGATACCAGAACAAGACTCAACAGAATTTTTGTAACCGCCAGAAGATAGCCATTATTACGGGCATTCACATACAGACCGTTGGCGTCCCGCACAATAATAATCGGTTGGCGGATCGTCATATAAAAAATATTAACTGACAGCCAGAAACAAACAGAAAGATCCACGGCATATAACGGGTCATGCTGCATCCAGATCGGAATGAACTGCGGCAATACCGTAAAAATTGAAACCGCAACAATCGTTGCCAGATACGAAGCGAAATTGAAAAACTCCGTAAAAATCGGATAAGAATCACGTGAAGGATCATTAAACAGATTGCCGAAGCTGTTCATCGGCGACTGCACCATAGACTGTGAAATCTTACCGATATTGTCCGTCAGATAGGAATATGAGCCATAAACAGAGCTTAATGCATAGCCAAGTTCGCCGGAAATAACGATATTGTCGGTCTGTGTCGTCGCCAATTCACTCAACCGCTGTACCATGGCATACCCCGCTTTTTCGCGAAAGGAATGATCTACTTGTTCCGGCTTTTGTTTCAGCCATGGATAAGCGCGCAGACCGATGAAACGAGCGGCCATATTCGAAAGCAGAATATTTGCCGCTTCAATCAGCAGAATCACAAAGAAATGCATGCCCATGCGGATAGCCGCCACCATGAATACCATGCGCAGAATGGCAATCGTCTGGATAACCAGATTGATTTTGTATTCTTTTTGATCCGCCATCACGACAAAATTAGGCCCCATCAGAAAATAGCTGATGCCATATGGCAATGCGAGCAGTAAAACCGTCAGAAACGTCTGCCAGTCGTTTAAAGGTGAAACGGCAAAATGCGGAAACAACAGCGCCAGCAGCACGGACAAACCGATGACCGCCACGCCGGTAATCCGAAATATGCCGCGGGCGCCATAATAAATCATCCTCACTTTTTCCTGATCACCATTCGCCAGAGGTTTATAAAGCAATTGCCTAAAGGCCAATGAATAAGCCAGCTCACATATATTCAAAAAGGTGATCACCTGGGCAACAGTCAGCTGCAGGCCGTTAACATCCGAACCATAAGCATTGATAAAAAGACGTACTTTAATAAAACCGATAATCGGTAATATGACAGCCGCAATCGTACTGACGATAAAGTTGTAAAAGCTGTAACGAGTTCTAGACGTAAGTTTTCTCCTGTCGGATCAGAAAATTCCATAAAAGGGAATTTAGAGGGTTATAGGTTTTCAAAAAGAGACGATTGTTCCTGGAAAGATTATGCAGATACGGATTAGTTCGCCAATTGGGATAAAATTGATTCAGAACGATGTTGCTTTGCTCATAACCGATCGCCTCACACCGATTACGAATGAAGCGAAACATGCCATATAAGCGCAGATGCTCTACATGCAGATAGCACAATTCCTCTTCATACGCCTTTGCTAATCCCGCTTTGGTAAAATGCTCCCGCATCTGCTCAAGAATGGAGAAGATCTGCAGCACGCGCGTATCCTGCCTTGCCGACATGATGGAGCCGGGATGTTGGCGATAGTGAATCACACCGTCTTGCATCACGGCCAAACGCCTTGCTTTCGCCAATAAAAGGGTTGTGACCGGAATATCCTCATACCACAGATGCAGCGGAAAACGAAGCGAAGGATCATCAAATAAAGAACGCTTATATAACTTATTCCAGGCAAATAACGGCGACAACAGTGCCCGCTTTTGTTCCGTCGCTGCCGACCAGTCGCTTAAACCTTTCATCCGAAAATTTTTTCTTTGATCGGCATATGTATATTCCAGATCACCCAGACAGATATCCGCATCCGCTGCCAAGGCCGCCTGCAGCATTTTTTCATAATACGTTTCATCTGCCCAGTCATCACTGTCCAAAAACGCAATATATTCTCCCTGCGCATACGTTAAACCAAAATTCCGGGCGTCGGAAAGACCGCCGTTTCTTTTATGAACAAGCCGAAAGAGATCAGGATAACGCTCTGCATAGAGCTGCGCAATTTCCGGCGTGTTGTCCGAACAGCCGTCATCAACCAGAATGACATCCATATGATCGTGCAGCGTCTGTCTTGTAAGACTTTCAAGGCATTCTTGAATATATGCCGCCACGTTATACATCGGAACAACAATCGAAATTCTCATGCGTCTTTCCTTTCCTCAATGTGCTTTATTATAGCATTCCGGTCAGTTCTCTTTGAAAAAACTCGCAAACAGACGACGCTCATCTTCCTGTATCTCCATCGTCAAAGGAGCATACGCATCCTCTTGTAAAGAAGATATTCCGGTCGTAAAAGAAACCAGCTGTCCATCTTCAATCCGAAAAAAACTTGGCGCATAAATGCGTTTTTCGCCAACCGAAATCTCTTCCCCCGCTTCATTTTTCAATGTATATTCTTCCAATACGTCATGAAATGCTTCTAAGAGTACCCGATATGCATCGGAAGGCGCTTTCTTCAATATCGGTTTTCCATCTTCCAGAACATATTGATCGCGCAATATTTCCTCTCCGTTTTCATCCCAGATTCGCAAACTTGCAATTTCCGTGATATTTCTTTCCATCGCCACGCTTTCAGCCTGTTCAATGACACTGCGGCACCATGGGCACATCGGATCACCGATATACAGATAGAAACTTTCCTGATTTTTAAGCCGCTGCACCACACTTTCCATAGATACCTTGAAAAACGGCGTATCCGCGGACAGCGAAACCGAGCGATATACTTTCCCTTTTCTTGTTTCTTTCCCGTTATAGGCTTCATACTCCCTTGCAAAAGAAAACGCCGATGGCGCTGTGGAGGCACTTGGCTCATCCCCGCATGTCTCAAACAGATCACATCCGGCCGCGCTTGATTGGGGCTTTACAGACGATTGTCTTTCACATCCTGCCATCAACAGCAGCCCTATGATCAGCAACCCTTTACCATATTTTTTTATTTCCATCTTTCACCTCGCTGATCTCTTTTTTCAAACGACCGGCGCATTTTATTCGTTAAGCGCCGATACGCAAAAGGCTCCAATGACTTTTGCAGTAAAAGCAAATCATTCATTTTGACAATTCCGCCGCCTTTAGCATATTGCCAATCCCGTTTTCGAATACTTTTCCCATGTGTTAAAAGGCGACATAGAAACGTTTCCAGATCGCCTGCGGCCGCCTCAAATCCGGCCGCATCCGTATCCAGAAGCGGCAGCTGATACAATAGACAGCGAAAGGTTTCAAACATACGATACCAAAACATATCTGAAACTTCAGCAATAGCCTCCGCCTGATCCAAAATGGATTTAAAAACCCGTATTTGGGCATGCAGGCTGGCAGCGCGGATATCCGTCATCGTATTGCCGAGGCGGTCAATCAGATAGTTGGCCAACGGATGATCTGTATATATTACACGCTTCGCACGCAGCAGGCTGAGATAAAAAAGCATATTGTCTGTATAGCCGACATGCGTGGGAAATGAAATTGAGCGGGCAAGTTCCGTTTTATAAAGCTTGGCATGCGGACTGGGATTGATAAACCAAAGCATATCCGCATCTTTGTCTTGTGTATGATAAACCTTGTTTGTCAACAACACGCCGAACGCCCGGTTATAACATGGATCATATTCCCGCTTTTCGCTTCCTTCATACAGCAGTGTTCGCGCGCCTATGGTTATGTCGCTGTCCGCCATCTTCGCCATGGTCAACAGTTCTTCAAGTGCATTTTCTTTTAGCGAATCATCCGCATCACATACCAGAAAATACGGCGTATCCATCATCTGTATCGCCATCTGCAAAACAGAACCGTAGCCGCCATTTTCTTTTTTTATTCCCCGTATCCATTGCGGATACGCCGATGCATATGCATCGATAATTTCTTGCGCATGATCGGGGGAACCGTCATTGACGGAAAATACGATAAAGTTGCGGCATGTTTGATGCAGTAAAGAATCAAAACAGGTACGCAGATATGCTTCCACCTTATAAATCGGAACGATAATCGTTACTTCTTTCATGTCATGCCTTCCTTTCCGCGCGCCGATAGCGCATCCGCAAATAAAGACGAAGAAGCGTACGATTCATATATACCCAATCGTCTTTCTCCCGCCACAGCGTGTAACGGCACCATGGAAAATGCGGCCATGCTGCTTTTATATAAGCAAAAGCCTGGTCGACAAAGACAAAGGCCAGATCATGTGCCGAGGCATTTGGCGTCTTTTTTAAACATTCCATAATATTCACACAGCCGACATACATTAATTCTTGCGCATATTGCTTTTCCAGATGCTTTTGCTTATAAAACGAAACGAGCAGCTGCACCATATCCAGAATATGCATCACTTTTCCATTAAAATCACCCGTGATATTGCCGGGACGGTCTTTTCGATAGTTATACAACGGCTCATTGATAAAGGCGATTGATTTTGCCATCGGTAACAGGCGATAGGTCGTCCCGAGATCTTCATAGTAATACCCTTTGGGATATAAAATACCGGTTGAAGAGAATAATGAACGGCGATACATTTTATTCCATGCCGCATTGGCAATCCGCGTCATCATCGCCTTGTTTTCAGCAAGCACATACGTATGATCCCCGCTGTATACATTGCGAACAACTTCCTTTGTACCTGTTTTTTCATAATATTGAAAAAAATCAAAAATAACCATATCCGCGCCGGTTTCATTTAAACGCTCAACACACTTTTCCAGCAAAGTCGATACGATGAAATCATCACCGTCAATAAATTGGATATATTTTCCCCTGGCCTTCGTCATGCCGTAATTGCGGGCATCGCTCAAACCGCCGTTTTCTTTATGGAAAACCCGGATACGATCATCCTTGCGGGCAAGATCTTCCGCAATCGCACCGCTGTTATCTTTACTGCCGTCATCAATCAGCAAAAGTTCAAAATCCTTAAAGGTCTGATGGGAAACAGATTGTACACATTCTTCCAGATAAGATGCGATATTGTAAATCGGCACAATGACGGAAACCTCAGGCATAGCGACGACTCCTTATCTTGTGCAGCAAAGCCTCCGTAAAGGATTCATGAAAGATACGCAGCCAGCAGAAATAAACGATCATGCCGATGACCACCTGTATGAGCGAAGCCCATGCCTTTGCGGGCATGGAAAGACTTAACATACGTACAATTCCATACATCAAAATTGAGCCGGACACATAAATTGCATAAGACTTCTGCTTAAAATCAATCCGGACGCGACGGTGAATCAAAAGCAGCTGCAGACCGGTAACGGCCGCCTCCGCAATGAGCGAGCCGATAATGGCTCCCAGAGCGCCAAAATGCGGTATCAAAAAGAAGTTACAAATAAAATTCACGATAGAACCGACAACAACAGAAACGGTATATTGATTGAACATACCGGTAGGAACCATATATTGAATACCGGTAACGGTGGACATGGAAATCAAGATCATGATCGGACAGCCGGTGATAACCAATCTGGCGATAATCGGATTTTCCGGCGTATACCAAGCGATAAAGCGGGTCGCAATCGCCATCATGCCGAAACACATCGGCCAAGCCAGCAGATGAACGAATTTCATCCCGGTATTGACCAGTTCCTGCGCCTTCTCTTCACCTTTTTCATCATTATAAAAAACGTTTGTAACCCGTGGCAGCGTAACGGTTCCGATCGCCGTAATCAAGGAAAGAAACATCTTAACGATATTCATGCTGATTTTATAAAGCGTAACGGCTTCACTGGAATATAAAACCCCCACCATCGTCGTATCCAACATGGTATAGACGGAAATCGCGATCGTCGGAATGAACAATTGAAAGGCGGCGCGAAAATGATGGCGATACGCATCCCCAAGATGAACCGGCACGAAACGAATATACTGACGCAGCTGAATGAACATGATCCCCTGCCCGACCAATTCGGCACCGACATTAATCAAAATATAAATCCATAGATCCTGCGGCGTATGCACCAGAAGAAAGATCATGGCCACGCCCAATACCTTTACAAAGATATTCCGCATGGATGCTTTTTTGAAATCTTCCACGCCAAAGAAAAACCATGTGATGTCCAAAGCGGACGCAATCATTGTCATCCCCGTCAAAACATAATAAAAAGTGTGCGTATGAACAAACCGAAAAATATATAGATAAAACAACGCCATGCCGACCAGCACGTTACATAGCTGCATCTGAAAAATTTCCGAAAAGGTTCTGCTCAAAGCTTGCGGTTCATCCCGCACTTTGGCAATTTGCCGATTGCCATACGTATTGACTCCCAGAACGCCGAATAAAATGAACCAGTTCATAATCGAACCGGCAAAATCATAAATGCCCAAGGTCTTTGTTCCGATATGTGAAAGTGTATAGGGCACCACCACAAACGGCAAAATAATCCGTATCAGCTGATACAGCGCATTATAAATATAATTTCGAAGTATCTTACGATCCACGAATAAAAATTATCCTTCCTGCTGCAGCCGGGTAATCATTTTCAACATGCCATCGGCACTGTTAAAGTTTTCCGGAATAATAAAAGATGGCGGAATGGAAATACCATAATGATCATTCAACGTAGAGATGATCTGCAATATATCAAACGAATCCAACAGGCCCTCATCAATCAGGGTATGACAGTTTTCAAAATCAACGTCCGCTTTGATATCACGCAATAACGCAATCAGCTCTTCCATATTTCTTTCTCCTGTATCGTATTGAATACACTTGTCTCAAATCCGTCTCTGACCAGACGCACGCTACCATTATAGCAGAGTACAACCGCCGGCGCTTTACGGGAAAGAAACAGGGTCATGGCTTCGCTCACCGCGTACGCACCGCTGTTTTCAAAGCAAAGAACCGTTCCTTCTTTTATGCCGGATTGCGTAAATTCACGGGCCAAAACATCATTGGTCGAGCATAACGATCCGCATAAACACCATGTCTTTTTCTCTTGACCAGCAGGATTCAAAACCCGGATCTTCGGCGTTTTCATTCCCATCAGATTACCGATATAGTTCACATGATGAATTCCGCCATCCACGATTGCATAATCCGTCATTTCACCCTTTTTACAATCCTCGACTGTCGTCATGTATCGGCCACAGGAAGCGGCGATAAAACGTCCCATTTCAATCTGTACATGCGCAAGTTCGCTAAAAGATAAAAGATCCTCTTTCAGCTCTTTTAACGGTCGCAGATCATCGCTGAAATCATCTCCTTCAAACAAGGGAACGGCAAACCCCGGTCCATATTCCAGACGGCGGAGAATAAAACCGTACCGCTCTTTTACATCAATGAACAAGTCTTTTAACATAGCCAGTTCTTTTTTCTGCCGGATCAGCTGCTTACGTTGGGTCCCGGCAAAATAATGAAGGCCCTCAATCGACAGATATGGGTATGCATCACGATGCCTGATAACATCATGCAATTCCGTCTTGATCATGCCGAATTGTGATCCTGAAGACATCCGCAGCAAAACCGGCAGCACCTTTTGGCGCCGCTTAGCCTCCTCATGCAGAAGATGAACATGCCTGATCGACTCACAAGTATACATATGACATCCATAATCAACTGCATCCACAATATTCTGTGCGGTTTTATTAACCCCGGAATACAGAATATGATCACCCGGAACATGCAGCGTCTTGCATATATCCAGCTCCCCGGGCGAACACACTTCCAGCATGCCGATTAAATGATCCATCCACGGTACCAGAAAGGAATTGGCCTTCATGGAATAGCATAATTTCCATGCGTCGCCAACGATCTCTTTCATCTTGAAAACACGCGCTTCCAGCTCATCGCCGTCAAATAGAAATAAAGGTGTTCCAAATTGTTTGGCAATAGCCAGTTCATCATATTGCATCATCTATACCCGCCTCTTTTTTCAAGATATCCCGATCAATTTTACCGTTTTTATTCAAAGCAAAATTTTCTTTATGAATAATCGTATTGGGAATCATATATCCCGGCAGTCTCTCTTTTAATTCTCGACATAATTCGGCATGCTCCAAAGTACCGGTATAAAATAAGATGATGCGCTTATGTGCAGGATGGTACAGCATACATGCGCGCATGACACCCGCCAATGCCTGGGCGGCATTTTCAATCTCGCCCGGTTCAATCCGATGACCCAGATGCTTGATCTGAAAATCTTTACGGGATGTATATACAAGATTGCCGTCGGCACGGTAATAGGCAAGATCTCCTGTTCGATAAATACGCTCATTGGTATGCGTATTTAAAGGATTTTGCACAAATGCGGCTTCTGTTTTTTCTAAATTTCCATAATATCCCGCCGCAAGACATGTTCCCCCGACACAGATTTCTCCTTCCGTGTACGGTTGTTTTACAACCCGGTTATTTTCGTCCAGCAAAAAAACAATCTCATTATCAAAAGCCTTTCCGATGGGAAGTTTATCCTGTTCCTGTTCTTTACCTCGCAAAATATAATAGGTACAGTTACAGGTGATCTCTGTCGGCCCGTACAAATTGACATACATGGCATGCGGAAGATATGTCTGCCATATATGCAGCTGCTTCATCGGCATCACTTCTCCGGAAAACAGCACTTTCGTAACCGCTTCGGGAATCTTATATTGAAAACCGTTCATCGTAGACACAAAGCACATGGCGCTTACCGCCCAGATCAAGGTGGTACAGGATTGGGCGCATAGATAATCCAACAGCTTCATCGGCCAGGAAAAATACGCACGCGGAATCAGAGCGACAGATGCGCCGCAAAAAAGACCGGTATACAGATCTTTTACACTGACATCAAAATCAAATGGCGCCTGATTTCCAAGGCATTCACCGGAGGTGATGGCAAAGGTTTTGACAAACACCGGAATAAAATCCAATACGCTGCGATGTCTAACGGCTACGCCTTTGGGAATGCCGGTTGATCCGGACGTAAAATTCACATACAGCAGATCAATATCACACATCTGCCTTCTAATCTGCTCCAGCAGTGATTGGTCAACTATACCGCCATCCAGAATATCTTCCAACACAAACAATTTCAGATGATTCTTTTCCGCAATGCGCAATGCCGTCTTTTGATGAACGCGATCCGTCACCAGAAAGGACGGTGATAATATCTCCAGCATATTTTGTAACCGTATGTCCGGCTGTCGCGTATCCAGAATACTGTAAAAACAGCCGGCATATACACCTCCAAGCATGGCGGCCCATGTCTGCACGCTTTTTTCCAGATAAAACGCAATGGGCTTTCGCACTGGTGTATGGCGGGCAAAGAAACTGCCGTATACCTGAGCATCATGATGCAGCGCTAAAAACGTCAACGTATTCTGCGGATCAATGACAGCCTTTTTGTCCGGATAAAGAGCGGCGCTTTTTTCAAGCCATTCCAAAACGCATTTCATTGCCGATCCTTATACATGGCGGCGTAATATGCCCGATAATCGCCGGATAAGATGTGCTGCAGCCATGGCTGATGTGCATGATACCAGTCAATCGTCTGCGCAATTCCGGTTTCAAAGCAATAAGCCGGCTTCCAGCCAAGTTCCGTTTCGATGCGGCTTGGATCCATCGCGTAGCGCAAGTCATGGCCGGGTCTGTCTTTGACAAAGTGAATCAGACTTTCCGGCCTGTTCGTCAAACGCAGGATTGTCTGCACAACTTCAAGATTTGTTTTTTCATTATGACCGCCGATATTATAAATGCGGCCGATGCTTCCTTTCTGCAATATGAAATCAATGGCGCAACAATGGTCTTCCACATGAAGCCAGTCGCGTACATTGGCGCCTGTCCCATATACCGGAATGGACTGGCCGCTTTCTGCACGCGCAAGAACAAGCGGAATCAGTTTTTCCGGAAATTGATAAGGTCCGTAATTATTGGAACAGCGGGAAATGGATATCGGCAAACCATAGGTACGCGCATAAGCCATCACCAGAAGATCGGCAGAAGCCTTGGAAGCGGAATAGGGCGAAGAAGCACAAAGCGGCGTATCTTCATGAAATAAAAGATCTTTGCGTTCAAGCGGCAGATCGCCATAGACTTCATCGGTTGAAACCTGATGATAACGACGAATACCATATTTGCGGCAAGCGTCCATCAGCACCTGAACGCCGATGATATTTGTTTCCAGAAAAATTCGGGGATTTTCAATTGAACGATCAACATGTGATTCCGCCGCAAAATTAACCACCACGTCGAAATGTTCTTTGGCAAACAGCGAATCAATCTGTTGGCAATCACATATATTTCCCTTTATAAATTTAAACTTCGGATGATCGCGCAAGCCGTCCAATGTTTCCAGATTTCCCGCATAAGTCAAAGCATCCAAGACAACAATCTCATCCGTCGGATGATGTGCAGCCATATAATATGCAAAGTTGCCGCCGATAAAGCCCGCTCCTCCTGTAATCAGATATTTCATTGTTCCAGCTCCTTTCGCACGCGTTGTGCCTCCCGCCTGATTCCCTCTTGCAACGATATTTTTGGTGAATATCCGGTCAGCGCCCGTAATTTCTCAATCGACAAAACGATATTCCCCACCTGCGGAACTTCACTTTTTCCCTGCCTGATCCGCAGCTTCTTTCCGGTTTCTTCTTCAATGCACGCAATAACCTGGGCCAGACTTCTGCCGCTTCCGCTGCCGACATTCAAAATGGTATTCACGATTGACGCATCTAAAATTTTTTTCAATGCCTGGGCCAGATCCGTAATGTAGAAATAATCCCGCACGCTGTCCGCCGTGTTGAACATGGTAAAAACCTCATCTGTATAAATTTTCTGCAGCAAAATGGGAATAACGCCCTGGCGCTTGTCCCTGATCTGATAGCCGCCATATGGATTGGCCAAGCGCAAAATGATATACGGCAAATCACTGTCCATCACAATTTTTTCCAGAAGAACTTTCGACTTGGCATAGATCGATAATGGATGCAGGGCTGTATTTTCATCAACCGCATCAGGATGGGATCCATATACCGTACCGCCGGACGAAAAGAAAACCAGCTTTTCAGCTCCGCCATCCTGTAAGACCTGTATCATTTTGCGATAGGAACACGCCAAGGCGTTAAGCGCTTTTTCTTCATCAATAAAATGGTCCATGCTGGCGATGGGCGCCACGGTATCCAAAACGACGGCATCCCGCACATCCATTGCTGCCAACGAATCAGAAGCAAAGACATCGACGGTTTCCAGATGGTCGACATGTGCGGCATAAGGAGAGAACAGCCCGCCGATCGAAACTTTTATGGAATCTTTCATCAGGTTATAAAGGTTGCTGCCAAGGTATCCGCATCCTAAAATAATCATCCGCATATACTACCTCTTGGCATTGAAGATGGAACGGACGTTTCCCGAGGCAATCATCCGCAGATGTTCTCCATAGGGCGACTTCCCATAGCTGTCTGCCGCTTTGTTCAGCTTTTCTTCATCAATCCAGCCATTGTAATAGGCAATTTCCTCCGGAACGGAGATTTTAATACCCTGCACCTGCTCTATCATGCGCACATAATTTCCCGCTTCGCCCAATGATTCAATGGTACCCGTATCCAGCCAGGCAAATCCGCGGCCGAAAACCGTGATATCCAAGGCGTCCAATTCCAGATAGCGGCAGTTCAGATCCGTGATCTCCAATTCACCGCGTACCGAAGGTTTCAATGCTTTTGCCAGTGAAACCACCCGGTTGTCATAAAAGTATAATCCCGTGACCGCGTAATGCGATCGTGGATTATGCGGTTTTTCCTGCAAAGAGATTACCTTGCCCTTTTCATCAAATTCCGCGACGCCAAAGCGCTCGGGATCCTGTACATATTTTCCGAATATTCTGGCGCGACCGGTTGCTTCCGTGCTTTTCACCGCCTGTCTTAACATCGTGCCGAACCCATTTCCATAAAATATATTATCGCCCAAAATCAGGCATACGGAATCCGTCCGGATAAATTCCTCACCTAATATAAATGCCTGTGCCAGACCATCCGGGCTGGGTTGTACTTTATAAGAAAAATGAACACCGAACGCCTCGCCATCCCCAAGCAGGCGTTGAAAATTAGGAATATCCTGCGGCGTTGAGATAATCAGAATATCACGAATACCAGCCAGCATCAGTGTGCTCAACGGATAATAGATCATGGGTTTGTCATACACCGGAAGAAGCTGCTTGCTTGTTACGCGGGTTAAGGGATACAAGCGTGTCCCGCTTCCTCCTGCCAAGATAATACCTTTCATCACCGGTCTCCTTGTCCTCTCTTCGTCCTGCTTATTTTATCATCTAAGCCGCCCTATGCCTATGATAAAGAGAGGACGATCTGTTTGACCGTATTTTGTCAAATGACGCCTCATTTCAGCCTGTTCCGCTTTTTGTATATCTATAATTTGAGAATATAGATTGTCTTTTTCTCTATTCAGCTCGCAATCGCATGCAGTTGAAAAAGGCCGGTCATGTTTTTTTCCATACACTTTGAAGAAATCATTGCGCTTGTATGATCCTGTCTTCCGTCTTCCGATACTAAGAAATCCATATTCGTTATGCCGTTTTTTTAACATGAACTTTCGTATTGCTTTGGGTTGCTCTTTCATAAGAATAAGGTGCAAGGCATATCATAAGTATGGAAATAATCATCATAATTGCCACCGTTATAAATGCTGTAAAAGTACTTCCTTTCGGCAAAACAGCATATTGAATTATTCGCAAGCCGGCAGTTATTGGATAAAAATCACCAATTCCCTTGGGAATAATAAAACTTCCGAAAAATCCGTACATAAAAGACAAAACGAGCATAGGATAATATCCATTAACTTTTCTGAAACCCCAGATAATCAGTGGCAATACAGCGATAAAAATGAATATAGCTATACCCAAAATCTGCAAAAATGATTTTAAAATATGAAAGCCATTGATTCCTTGAAGATGCAATAGATTTGCTCCTATAATCAAAAATATGTAATTCACAGCTGACAAAGCGAACACTAAAATACCGATCATAAATATTTTGGCAAAATACAGTTTTTTTATTGAAATCGGAATCGTGATAATGGATTTCAATGTCCCGCTGCTATATTCCTGATTAAAAATCATTCCTCCCATAATGGTGATTACAAAGGGAAAGGCCACACAAAAGTTATTCCATATCATAGCCATATAAAATTCTTCAAAATTACTGACCTGATGATGAATATTTTGTGACATTATGAACTGCATAAAGGTCACAAATGCCGAAAAAAAGGCACCTGCAATTATAATCCATAAAATATTGCTCTTTTTAAGTTTTCTTAATTCACATATTACCAGCTGCACCATAACTTCTTATACCTCCATTTTTTCATAAATGATTGCCCCCAGCGAAAGCATAATAAGTGAAAAAGAAACCATATATATCATGATGCCGGTGGTTGAGATTGCATACGGCACATACTTCAGTAATCGCGATTCTAAGGGGAAATATCCTAAATACCATTTAAACACAATGACTACCGGCAACACTGCTATTTTCGTTTTTAGAAGAGTTTCTCCCCCCTGTCCCAGGCAAATATAGGCCAATGCAAAACAGACAACACTATATATAAAAGATACAATGTTCGATATCGTAAAATTTTTGCCAAATGCTGCAACAAATACGATAATCGGCAAAGACGCAGCAAACATAAAAATACCGCTCAATATACTGAACCATATAAACGAAGTGACTTGTAAATCTTCGCCAACAAAACCCGAAGCAACAATACTGATGCTAAGCTCCAGCAAACAATAAATGATTGATAGTATCACAAGCGTCACACACTTTGCGAAAAATATCTTCGCTTTGCTTATGGGAATCGTGAGTATGTTTTTTAGCACACCATTTTCCTTTTCCGGCAAAAAAATCATCGTTGATAAGATCCCCAGTACACACGGCAAGAACAGCATCTCACCAAACATGAATACCATTCTAAAAAGCATATAAAATGGCTGCTCTTGCCTGATCCCAAGAAATACAACAGGGATTGGAAAAAGGAAGGCCGCACCCATGCTCATAGCAATAAATTTTCTTCTTTTCAGTTTTTGAAACTCACAACGTATCAGTTTAAGCAATTCCCTCACCTCCTGTCACCCGCTTGAAGTAATCTTCCAGAGTTTCCTCGCAAGTATGCGCCTCGGATACCTCCAGTCCGTTATTGACATATGCATCGACAATCTTCCCTACGGGCAAATCAAGATTGTACAGACAAATGTTGTGATCATCCTGAATGGTAAAATGTGTTTCCCGGAATGTTTTTTCCAAGAGCATTGCCGCCTGCGCTGTGTCCGACACAATGAAATGAATATGGCGGTTACTTTTCTTCTCCAATTCCGCAAAGGCCTCTTCCTCCAGCAATACGCCATGGTCAATGATCCCTATATCATCCGCAAGCAGGGAGATTTCCGAAAGGATATGGCTGGACAGAAGAATCGTTTTCCCCTTCCTGCCGCAAAGCTCCCGAATAAACTTCCGCACTTCCGCAATCCCGATAGGATCCAATCCGTTGATCGGCTCATCCAATATTAAAAGTTCCGGATCGTGCATGACGGCCAGCGCAATCGCCAGACGCTGTTTCATGCCGAGGGAATATTGAGAAAACAGTTTTTTGTCTTTATACGGCAGACCGACCAGTTCAAGCGCGTCCTGAACAGCACGGGCATTGGGAATACCGCGCAATGCGGCAAAAATGCGCAGATTTTCCGTTCCGGTCAGATTGGGATAAAAACCCGGGGATTCGATCATACTGCCAATACGAGGCAGTACTTTCTTTTCGTTCCCATGCAACGGCTTCCCCCACAGTAAAACTTCTCCTTCGGTGGGATCGGCCAAACTTAACAGCATCTTCATTGTTGTCGTTTTGCCGGCGCCATTTCTTCCCAAAAGGCCGTAAATACGGCCCTTATGTACATGGATATTCAAATCAGCCACGCTTTTTTGTATGCCGTACTGTTTCGTCAGATGCCTGGTTTCAATAATAAATTCACGCATAAGGAACCCTCCCTGTTCATGTTTTTTTCATTGTAGCAGGCTTAGCTTGCATGAACCTTGCGTCATTCTTGCATTAACCTTGCAATTTCAAAATCAGCCGGCACATGGCCGGCTGAACAAGACATCCTATTCGGCAAGAGGCAAGATTAAAATGAATGTTGCACCTTGATCGGGGCTGCTTTCGACGGCAAGCTTTCCGCCCATTTTTTCCGCTAACTGATACGCAATTGACAAGCCAAGTCCGCTGCCTTTTTCACTCCGACTTTTATCACACTTAAAAAGGCGAGAAAAAATCAGCTTCAGATCTTCCTTTCTAATACCGACACCATTATCCGCTACCAAAAGCTGCATGGTATCCTCCTTCTTGACTAACAGGACAGTTATGGTATCAGCCTGACTGTGCACAATGACATTTTGCAGCAAATTGTTGATGATCCGCATATAGCTTTCAGGGTTAAACTCAACGATAATAGCCTGCTCCGGTATCTCTATGGAGTATGCAATTCCCTGATCTTCAAAGAGCGGTATCCAATCAATCAGAATATTGCGGGTCAGTTCTGCCGCTTCCGTTCGTTGTATCACCATCGTAAATTCATCGGAATTAAGCTTAAACCAGTCGAACAAAACATCAATATAGTCTTTCAGGTCATAGGCTTTTCGTCGGGAAGTTTCAATATATTCCTCCCGCTCCGTCCCGGTAACAACCTCTTTATATACCGCATCCAGATACCCGATCAGCGTTGTCAAGGGTGTACGCACATCATGAGAAAGGCTTGTCATAAGCTGTTTATTTGTTTCTTCTGTCTGTTGAAAAGCCGCAAGCCGATCCTCATAGGAACGAATAATATCATTGATCTCATAGACAAGCGGGGCAAGGAGCTGATTTGGATCGGCAAGAACACGGCGGTTCCCATTTCCGTTTCTCACATCAGACAGAGCTTCAGCAATCTCTTTGATCTGCCTTTTTTCTTTGTGCAGAATGAGAGCCGCGGATACAATGACAATTGCGGTAACGGCCAAGAGAATGATGCTTAAAACTACCATGGCCAAGATCACACCTCCTTATTGAAGCGATAGCCGATACCCTTTACCGTCTGTATGTACTTCAAACTTCCGTTATCGGCCTCCAGCTTTTTTCGCAAACGGCTGATAATGGCCATGATGTTGCTGTCGTCATAAATATACGGCTCTCCCCATACTTCCTCATAAATTTGCTGCTTTGTCAAAATCCGCCCTTGATTTTTCGCAAAATACAACAGCACATCAAACTCCTTGGGAGGAAGCTCAAATATCCCCATTTTTGTTGTAACGGATCGCGCATCAAGATCAATCGTAAGGCCGTCATAGGAAAGCGTTTTGGCATCGTTTCCGTTTTGATTAAATCTTGTATAGCGACGGATCAGAGAAACAATACGTGCCCGCAATTCTTCCATGTCAAAAGGCTTTGTCAGATAATCGTCGGCTCCATTTCGCAAACCGCGCACCTTAGAGGTGCTGTCATTTTTCGCCGTGAGCATCAAAACGGGGATACTGCTCTCTTTTCTGATCTGTTCCAGCGTTTCAAATCCATCAAAACCGGGCATCATCACGTCCAGTATGATAAGCTGATACGCATTTTCTTTCAGCATTTCAATACCGATCCGTCCTGCATAACAACAGTCAGCATCAATATCTTCCTGTAAAACAGTACGGTGGATCAGTGTGCAAAGCTCCTGATCATCGTCAATTACTAAAATCCGATTCATTTTCTCGTCTCCGCCCTTGCTTCATCCTGCCGTCAATGGGCTTTTCGCATGTTCGGGATCAGGCGCATTTTATACGATCTTCTTATTCCGTTCATAGTATGCAGCCCGGCAAACAGTTCCATCCTCTAAAATCTACCTTGATCTTGGTGTGCCTCCTTCGGCAGTCGGCGACGGAGATGCCTCCGGCGTTGGTGTCGGGGTTGGCTCCGGGGTTGGTATGGGGGTAGGTGCCGGGGTTGGGGTGGGTGTTGGCGCGGGAGTGGGAGACGGCACTTCTTCTGCTGTTGCTGTAGGGGTTGGCGTCGCCTCTGCATTTCCGGTATTATCCACAACGGTAACGTTGATTGAATCAATTGAACCGATCGGCGTCCCTTCCGGAATATCCTGATAGATGATGGTTCCGTTGGCCTGGGAAGAATCTTGAACCTTGCTCACATTTACGGTTATGCCAAGCCCCTGCGCCCATGCTTGCAAAGCGGAGATGTTACGACCGACATAATTGCCGATTGTCGTCGGCACATCGGGCGCCACGACGGTTTCATTATAGACATCATTGGAAATAGTCGGCTTATGGAAAACCCAGTTCACGCTTGCCTGCATCGTTTTCATCGGTGTAATTGTACGATCACTCATCAGATTTCGCTCAATTGCTTTCTTTGTATCAGCGAGCGAGCCATCCCACAAACGATAAATATATAACGCCGACTGCGTCGCATCGCTCCATAAAGAAGAACTGTATCCAGTCACCCGCCAGCCTTCAATATCCAGCACATGTTCCGGATGATCCTGATCATAAAAACGGTTGATTTTCTGCATGGTATAGGTTATAAAACTGATCATTTGATCCATGGACATGTTCGTCTGCATATTCTTCCCGGCCGCATCCATGACTTTTAAAAAAGTATTGACATCTCTTGTCCTCAGCAGCGAACGCATCATGGCTTCAATCACTTCCTGCTGATGCACCTGGCGGGCAAAGTCACCGGTAGCAAACAGATGCCGCTCGCGCGCAAAGGCAAGCGCCTGTTCACCATTCAGCTTGACATTATCTCCTTTAGGTACCCAGACTGTATAACTGCCGCGATTGCTGGAAGCATTCTGACCGACAAATTCAGCCGGTGAATTGACGACAATACCGCCCAAGGCGTTGACCACGTCGACAACACACTGAAAATTAACATCCACATAATAATCAATTTTTACTCCGACCAGATTTTCAATCGTCTGCATCGTACAGTCGACGGAAACCGCATGTGCGGCATTGAGTTTGCTCTGACCGCCATTATAGCAGCTGATCGGAACATAAGAATCACGCGCCAGCGACGTCATGGTAACCTTCATGGAAAGCGGATTTACCGAACATAAAATCATCGTGTCGCTTAAGCCGTCCGCATTGCCGATCAGTAGAACCGTGAATGGTTCTCTGGTGATATCCTTATCGCTTCCGCCACGTTTGGTCACGGTAATCGTATCGCTGTAATCCGCAATTGATTTGGTATTCGATAAAAATTCTGCCAACCCGGTTTCATTCTGAAACATCGACTGATAATTCTGCGGTAAAACAGCCGCATCTATTTCATTGGAAAATAATCCCAGCGCCAGACTGCTGTAATCCTGATATTCTTTATATGAAATTTTGGCACCCGTTGCGTTCAGATTATTTTTCCCGATTTCGGCAACTCCGGTTCCCGTCGCCAAGCCGACCGTCTTTCCATCCAACGCGGATGGATCCGCAATTGCAAAATGACCTTCGGCATTATAGACAACTACAGAAGCCATGATGGATTCCGTCGTCGTTGTGGAAGTGATTTTATCCACATTATGATTAATCTTCCAAATGGCGAATGTCCCATAAGACCCAAGGGCCAAAAATACCGCCAGTAAACCGCAAGCCATGATGAAGGTTCCTTTTTTGCGATTCATAAAAGCCCGCATCAACAAAAAATTCACCGCCGCCAGCATCATCAGCAATAATACATTGACCAAAACAAATGAACTCTTGGAAAGTGCCGAAAACCTTGTCGTATGAAACATGAAATACACAATGGACGCATTCGCCAGCACAGCAAGAATCGTCAGCAAAATATGAACCGGCACCATATTACCTTGAAAACGCGATGCTTTTTTCTTTGTAACCTTCATTCCTGTACCTCCGAAGAACCATGTTCCTTCTCCCACGCCCGTACAGAATCCATATCATAAAATTCAACGATCTCCATACGTCCATCATGATCAATAACCAAAAAGCGCATGGAATGCATAAAGTCATCCGCACTGAGCGTGTCGCCCATCGTATATGTCCAGGAAACTTCCACCTGATAACAGGGGAAAGTGACCTGGGGATCCAATGTCCGAATCGTAAAATCCTCTACTTTTTTAGTCGGCACATCCACCGTAATGGAAGCGACCGCCGGCAGCTCTTGCGAACCATATTTCTGTATATACAGATCCAGATCTTTATAATAGTTGTATCGGGACCAATCCGAGAACTCGGCAAATTTATCCGCTTCATAATACTGCAGCCCGCCGACCTCATAATTTCCATCCTTATTTGTCCAGGTGAAGTAATCGCTGACAAAACATTCCACGACCGCTTCCGCCTGCTCCTCTTTTGTGCCCGACTTTAATGCATCTGTCAGCTTCTGAAAGCACTCTTTTTCAAAATCCGTCGGATTATTTCCAATCTGATACAGATCATTCTTCATATCCCGATTGGTCTGGGCATTCTCATTATCCTGTGCCTTATTATCCTGTTTACGCAGAACCAGAACAACATTCACGATAATCGCAATGACCATCAAAATTGTCACGATAAACAAACCGATCGAAAGCCGACGATTGATACGCCGCTGTCGACGTACTTTCGGATCAAGTTTCTTTTTTCTTCTTGCGGTTTCACTCATCTTTTTCTCCATACTTCTTGCGGATGACATACATCGGTCTGGCGCGCGCTTCATCATACGTCTTGGCTAAATAAGCCCCTACAATTCCAATACCCGTCAACAATATGCCCGCCAGAAAGACTATCGTGGAAAGCAGAATCGTACCTGTTGAAACTATGGTGCCCGAAAGACTCATCCCCAATAACACAAGCAGAACAATGGTCATGATGAACGTTAATATGCCTCCGATCATCCCCGCCAGCCATAGAGGAGCCATCGTATATTCAATGATGCCGTCCAAAGCATATTCCACCAGCTTCCAAAATGACCACTTCGTTTTTCCGGCCACCCGCTGTATATTTTCATAGGCAAGATATTCCGTTTTAAAGCCGACCCAGACAAATAATCCCTTTGAAAAACGGTTACGCTCCGGCAAAGAGAGAATCGCTTCCACAACCGCCCGCTTCATCAGACGAAAATCCCGGGCTCCGGCAACAATCTCCACTTCCGCATAGCGATTGATCAGTGCATAAAAACGCCGTGCAAACCAAGAGCGAACCGGCGGCTCACCGATCCGTGACACGCGCCGTGTTCCCACAACATCATCATCATTTTGTTCCATAAGCGCAAACATCTTCGGCAATAATGTCGGGGGATCTTGCAGATCGGCGTCCATCACCGTCACATAATCACCTTTGCTGGCCCTTAAGCCGGCAAGCAGTGCCGCTTCTTTACCGAAATTTCGACTGAAATCAATCACCTTGATCGTATCCGGGTGCTCCTGATACAGCCGCATCAGACAGGCCATCGTTTTATCCTTTGACCCGTCATTGACAAAAATCAATTCATAGGACATCTTCAAAGACTGCACAATCGGCACAATCGCATCATAAAAAAATGAAATTGTTTCTTCTTCGTTGTAACAAGGTATAACAATGCTCAACTGCATGCAGAACCTCCGCCGACACTACCGGATTATTATAAAACAGATCAAACATGACAGGCAAACTTACTGATTGAGCACTTCGGCGGCCTTTTGCAAAGCGGCAGCAATCGTCTTATCCATATCATAGTAGCGATATTCACCAAGCCGCCCCCCGAAAATAACCTTCGGATATTTTTCGCTAAGAGCGCTGTAGCGAACATAAAGCGCCTGATTCAGCTCATCATTGACCGGATAATACGGCTCCATGCCCACCTTCCATTCTTCGCTGTATTCCCGTGAAATGACGGTATGCGAAATAGCGGATCCCTTTTCATCCTTACCGAACGTAAACCATTTATGCTCGATGATGCGGGTATATGGCGTTGTGGAATCCGTAAAATTCATAACCGCAACACCCTGATAATTTTCCATCGGCAAATCCTCCGTTTCAAAGCGAACCGAACGATAAGCCAGGGCCCCGAAACGATAATCATAAAAGGCATCAATGGCCCCGGTATACAAAACCTTTTCCGAAAGGCTGTCATAATAGGCACGATTGTCCAGATAATCGGTATTCAGCTTGACGGTACACCCTTTTAACATGGCCTTAATCATTTCCGTGTATCCACGCTTAGGTATTCCTTGAAAAGACGCATTGAAATAATTATTATCAAACGTCAGACGCACAGGCAAGCGCTTGATGATCGCCGCCGGCAGTTCCTTACAAGAGCGGCCCCATTGCTTATAGGTATAGCCCTTGATCAGCTTTTCATAAATATCCCGACCGACTAGAGAAATGGCCTGCTCTTCCAGATTCCCCGGAACCGTAATACCCGCTTCCCGCTTCTGCTTTTCAATCATGGCCTGTGCCTGCAAAGGTGTTATGACATTCCACATGCGATTAAAGGTATACATATTAAACGGCAGTGCATACAACTCGCCCTTATAATTGGCCACCGGCGCATTGGTAAACCGGTTGAAATCAGCAAAACGTGTAATATATTTCCACACGTTTTCGTCATCGGTATGAAAAATATGCGCCCCATATTGATGCACCGCAATACCGCCGACATCTTCGGTATAAAGGTTGCCGGCAATCTGCGGCCGCCGGTCAATGACCAACACTTTTTTCCCTCTTTCCTTTGCCTGCTGGGCAAAAACGGCTCCATATAAACCGGCCCCGACAATCAAATAATCATATTGCATGCGCCTTCCTCCCATTCTTTATTTTTCCTATTTGATGAAATACTTGCGCAAACAGAAAAACGGTATGATCGTTCATCATCCTGAATATATGATTTTTTAAACCTTTTTCCTTGCGCAGATAAGGATTGGCATGCCAGTTTGGAAACTGTTCCTGTAACAATTCCCACCCCATGGCAATCGTCCTTTGCCGATCCCCTTTATCCGCGATCTGGGAAGCACGAAAAAGATTATTTCCCAGAAAGAAACGGATGGTAATATATTCCAGGGCTTCCTGATAAGCGGCAAATAATTTCATACGCCGATAATAATCCAGAATGATCGTAAAAACATGCACCATGTGCTTTACCTGATCATTATGCGTATGCGTTATGCTGCCGGGATGCTGTACATAATGTACATATGGTTTTTCCGTAAAAGCCAGGCCCTTGACATGCATGGTCAGACAATATAGAAAGCAGGCATCCTCATAACGATATCCAACGGGAAAGCGAACTTTGCTCTTGCGTACAAAAGAAGTATCAAACAGTTTGTTCCATAATACGGCAAACAGATGCACCATCATATCTGTTCCCGGCTGATACGGTCCGTCTTTCTGTATGGTCTCTTTCTTCGAATATGTCCAGTAAAAATCAGAAACAGCGATTTGCGCATGTTGCTTTTGCATGACCTGATACAAGTCAAAGAACATATCCGGATCCGCATAATCGTCACTGTCCAGAAAACCGAAATAAGGTGTCTCAACATGATCAAGGCCGAAATTGCGTGCCTGTGCGATACCTTCATTCGCCTTTGTAAGAATACGCATGGAAAGCGCAGGGTGCGCCTTTTGATAAGCTTGCAAAACATCCAGCGTATGATCTGTACTGCCGTCATTGATAGCCAGCACAACCAGCCCTTTCATCGTCTGACGGCGCAGGGAATCCAATGTACGTGATACAGAAGAAGCACAATTATAGCAAGGTACAATGACCGTAATCACATCAGACATGTGCACTCTCCTGTATATGGTTGACCAGTACACCAATGGCTAAGGCACAGAACATGGTCGTAATAAATTGATCCAGCATATGTCCCGACAAATACGCCGCCGCCATGCCGGCACCAAGGGATACAGAAAGAATCATGTTCGATAAAGTCATCAATTTTTTAAAGCGACGTATGAAGGCCACAAGACCATAGATCATCCACGTTAGCCATGGAAAGACGAACAATATGACCCCGCCATAACCAAGCAGATACATCTGCATGACAAAATCGCGCTCCAGAACAATTCCTCCGGCATTAAAGGTACTGTACCCCATGCCTAACACCTTCTGCCACACGCTTAGATTCTGATATTTATATTTCGTAAAGATTGTTTCAATCTGCCGCCCGTTGACGCGATCATAGACATCCATATTCATGACATCCACCCAGAATTTCGGGTCATGTTGATAAGAATAGTACGTCGTATAATACATGCTCGGCACGGATTGAATATAACGTCCGTTAATACCATAGGCTTCAAACATATATACATAAAAATTGATGTATTCCGGCGTTCCGGGAATCAGCTTGCCTTCCATTTCCTTCAACTTTCCCAATCCTTCTGCCGCCGCACCATTATGTAAAAGCGCGGTATCATTGACGGCATCAATATGTTGGTTTTCAACCGCCGGCGTATAAGGCAAAATGAGCGCAAATATTCCCGCCGCCAAGATACAAGTTAAAACCGGACGCCAATTCCATTTTTCCCGATGCAGGATAAAGTTAAAAAGATAAACCGCCAGAAAGACAAGCGGCATCACCACCGCTCCATATGTTGCCACCCGTGTTGCCAGCATCTGCATGGCCAAACTTTGCAGCAAAATCAGTATCGAAAGTCGTACTCGTTTTTTATGATCCGTCTCTATCGTCAAAAAATAATACAGTAACGGCAGCGTCATAAACAGCAGAATGCCGATGGTATTTCCTTCATGAAAGAAAAATTTTGAAGCCAAAGTCCGCGGATGATACCATTGATAAATTCCGTTAAACCATGAAAACAGATTGCCGACCGTATTTCCGTAATAGGTGCTTTTAGCAAACACATATAAGTCGCCCAGAACAATGGAAACAGAAATCAGAGCACTTTCAAAACAGACAACCTGCCGTACTTCTTCCATGGTGAACTTCTCGCGGCGAATCGGATCAATCATCAGCACCGGCACAAGCAGCGTCAAACAATATGTCAGCTCCCGCCATGGACTGTAAGTGAAATTTTTTGTAAAATCCAGCGTTTTCGCAAATACCATGGATTGCCGATCATGCAGATAAAAATAAAGCGCGGACAAAAGCAGCCAGCATCCGGTCAAAAGTACCGTCTTTTTTTTATTCTGTTCCTTTAAAAAGAACGATACCGCAATCAATAAAGGCAAAACGAGAAAGCGGATAACCGTCGCTAAACGCGGTAATCCATGTGCATGCAGAAATGGATAAAACAGATAATCCAGATCCACCACGGGCTGTATCATCAACAGCAGCAATATCGCTTTATGCAACCATGATCGGTATCTTTCGCAATCCATGTTTCCTCCCATTAAAGCACTTCCATAAATTGTTTTATGATTTCCCCGTTAGGATAAACATAACCGCCAAGGCTTTTCTTCATCGCGGCTAAGCGTGCAGGATCTTTCAGCGCCTGCATCAGTCCTTCATCCAGTCCCTGCTGGCTGTTTTCCACGACCCAGCCCATATCCGGCAGGACAATCTGTTCATCCGCCCCCGAAACATCCGTAGACAATACCGGAGTACCGACAATCAGCGATTCGCTGATCACCGTCGCAAAACCCTCATACAAACTCGATAATACAAACAAATCCGCTTTTTTCATCGCCCCGTATGGATTTTGTCTGTAGCCCAGAAAAACAACATGCGTCATATGCTGTTTGGCCGCCAGATGACGCAGCATTTCCTCTTCTTCGCCTCCGCCAATCAGATACAAGGTATGTTTATACCCGCTTGTATAAGCCTTCTTTGAAGCAAGCAGAAGCCGGGCGATTGCTTTCTGAGGATGAAAACGCGCTACGCTGATCACATTCAAGGTATCCCTCGTCCGGATCATTTCTCCTTCCGGATCGGCGGCAACTTTACTTTTTATGGCCTGAATATCCATCAGGTTATGAATCGTGATGCTGTTACGAACTTTAAAAACCGTATTGTATGCGATCATCGCCTGACGGGAATCGGCGATATTCAGATCAATCCGCCGCAGCGCCTGTCTGACTAACGCCATATGATTTTTGGAATAGTTGCATACACTGTAATCCGTCAACACCCAGTTTATTTTACGACGACTGTCACCGCAAGCTGTAAAAATGGTGCAGAAACCCTCTTTGGCCGCCACCTCAATATCATATTGACGCTGCAGCATTTTCTTCCGCTCATGCTTGATTCGAGGAATAATCAGACGTGTTTTCATCGCCAATAACAATCTCAGTTTCTTGATGAGCTGCCGTATATCCTTTTTCTTCCATAACGCGGCCAGGGATTCATCAACTGCTGAAAAATATGAAGTACCCGTGATGATATGCACATCTTTCGGCACTTCCTCCAGTAACATGCCCTGTTTATGCAAAACAAGAAGATCAATCGCATACCGATCCTTAGGCAGACTGGCCATCAGTGTATTTAAAACCCGAGCCACGCCGCCCATACGCATCTCGTCATTCACAAATAAAATGGATTTTTTATCGTTTTCCATACAGCCACATCACTTTATCATAGTGTCCATGCCGCAGCATATACCAGATCAGCCGCTTTTTAAAATCCGCTTTTCGATACCATGCGTCTTTCTGATAATCGGGATAGACGCTCTGCAGGCGTTTCATATTCTCCGCCAACATTTTTTCCGCATGCTGACCTGTATCGACCTCTTTAATTTTCAAGGTAATCGCATCCAGACCATGTGTAATATACAGATGCTTTAAAGCCGATACTATTTCTTCCTCATTGCCATGGCGATGAACATAGCTTTGGCATCTTTCAATTGCATCATAAATATCGAAAATACGCTCGGAAATCGTATGCCTGATACTGCCGGCACGTTGACGATAAGCATATAGAGGCGCATTGACTTTTACGACGCGCTCCGCCTTGTAAAGCAAGATGGGAATGGTGGCCAGATCTTCATAAAGCATGCCTTTTGGAAACGAGCAGTCTTGAAACAGGTCCATGCGAAATAGTTTATTGCAAGCACTGTTATTGATTGTGACAAGCAAGGGAAAAAGCCGGGCGTTCGTATGCGAGAAAACGCCGCCGTCAGAAAAGGCGGTCGTCCCTGTTTCGGTAAAATAAATCATATCGCAGACAGCAATCGAAGCATTTTCCATTAAAAGAGCTTGCCGCAACGCTTCCACATATGTCGGCTGAATGCGATCATCACTGTCAACAAAGCATATATAGGCGCCATGGGCTTCCTTTATACCGCGGTTGCGCGCGGCAGATAGACCGGCGTTATCCTGCGTGATGACCTTGATCCGCATATCCTGCGCTGCATAAGCGGCCAAAATGGAAGCACTGTCATCTGTACTGCCATCATCAACACAGATGATTTCCAGATCACTGCAGGTCTGCGCACGGATGGAATCCAGACATTCCTTCAGATAGGCCTGCACGTTGTAAACAGGAACAATAACGCTGACCGTTTTATTCATATGGCTACTATTCTACCAAAATTTCAAAGGTGCAACATCACTCATCATCACACTGCCACCCATCACAGCCGTTTTTCCAAAACCACTTCGAGGCGTAATCAATGCCGATCGGATTGATCCACCTGCCATCCTCCGGCATAAACACCAGCTGCATTTCTCCCTTCTCCTCAATGCTTTTTTCATCAATCAGTATATCCGTTTCGGTAAACTGATACGTATGCTCTTGGAGCACGACGGAAAAAGGGCCGTCACTTTCTTGCACCACTTCACCGTTTTGAATCAAGGCATAATAATCCTCACGGTATTCTTTACTCAGATCAACGCTGACACCCGCCTTTTGCAAACTGGCCGCCTCATATGCACCCAATCCATGTTTTCGATTCCCTTTGAAGCGTATTGCTAATCGACATGGATAATGTTGGGCGGCCTCCAGAAGGGTATAGACATTGATATTATTGCGGCTCAATAAACTGACGGCATTCGCCTCTTCGACATCACGCACCAATCGATTGATGATCGGATCATCCGGATGTTTGCCAAAATATGCATTGTCCATGGCAAACAGAGCATAGTCCCGAGTAACGATTTCCGCCCCCCAGGAGTTGTTATGTGCCGTATCGCCATGCATATCCAGAAACCAATGATCCTTGCTTGCCTTGATCTCATCCAGATAAGGAATATGCTGTTGTTGCAGATAAATCCAGATCGCTTCTTTTTTATCCGTACTTGCCTGATCCATGAGATAAGGGGCACATGTAAAGACAAGATGTGCATGATGCGCTTTACATAAAGTGATGATCCGCTTGATTTCCCGCTTTTCCTGATCGGTGAGTACGACTTTCTCTTGCACTTCCAAAATCGGTAATGGCGTATATCGAAAAGCCTTTGGTTCTTGGCGGACATAGCCCAGACTTTCATCATATCCTGAAAATGGAAGTCGAGCTTCCCGCAGTGTTTTGTAATCCATCTCTTTCCAATAATCATGATTCATGTATAGATCAAAGCGATACATCCATCTTGTTTTGGCATCCAGCCCGACGGCTTCTTTAAACATTGCGTCGCGGTTTTCCTTGCTCAAAAGATCGCCAGCCACATAATAAACTTCATCGGCATAACAGTTTTCGCTCTGCGGCAGAAGCGTATAGATATCCACATATACAACGGCGGGCGATTGACATGCAAAAGCTTCTTTGAGAATCCAATAGCTGGCATCAAACGGCTGACAAACGCTGCCGTAAACATATGCATTTCTTCCCGTATAGGCGTAATAGGTGCCCGGATTAAACGCATACTGCATGTGCGAAGAGCCAATTGCCAGTGCCTCGATGGTATCGGCGGGAAGATTGCGAAAATGATCGCCGTCGGCTTTTCGCCCAAGCCGAAAATATGGGGTCAATGCAGCCCATGACAAGGCAAACAGACAGACCGAAAGTATCATATTCAATACGACCTTGATCATTTCCGACCACTTTGTTTTCATCTTAGAACCTCGAATAGACAAATGATGAAGCATGAAAACCCGGCCCATAAGCGCCAAAAATCATGCCGACCGTCAACACCAGCCATACAAACAAAACCTGTACAGGCCAGGATCGTTGCTGCAGAAAATCGATCATGTTTCTTTGTGTGCGCAGCAGATCAAAGAGAATCAGCACCGCTAACATGCTCCAACCCCATATCCATGTGTTAAAGGTCATTTTCACACTTGCATAATCAACTAAAGGTGCACCTTGAAAAATCATGGCGGCACGCTGATAAGTATGCAGCGCTTCCCCCATGGAAGAACTGCAGAATATGACCCATAACAGAAATATGAGCAGATCATTGCCTAAAATGCAAAGGCCTTTTGCCCATGGCGGAACTTTTATGATTTTGGCAAGATCCTGCTCGATCAAGACAACCAGTCCGCATCCCACTCCCCAGAATATAAACATCCATGTATTGCCATGCCAGATGCCGGAAAGCAAAAAAACAACTAATACATTAACATGTTTCCGCCATGTTCCCTTCCGACTGCCGCCTAATGGAATATAAACATATTCCCGCAGCCAGGCCCCTAATGATACATGCCATCTCCGCCAGAATTCTCCCATTGAAGCGGACATATAGGGGGTTAAAAAATTCGCCGACAAATGAAAGCCCAGAAGACGGGCGATACCGATGGCAATATTGGAATAGGCATCAAAATCCGCATACAGATAAAAACCGTAGAACAAGATGCCCAGTACCGTATACCAGCCGCTTTTTTCGGGATTTTGAAATGCTGCGGTAAATTCCTGGAGAATACCGGCGATCACCAGTTTTTCAAAAATACCGGTTAAAATCAGAAAAAGACCGTGCATCTGATCTTGATATTTGAAGACAAACGGCTTTTCCAATTCATCAAAAAACGGTCCCGCCCGATGAATCGGCCCGGCCATAAAAGTCGGAAAAAAAGCAATGTAGGCAAAAACCGCCGCCGGATTCTTCTGTGCCTTTATGCGGTCGTCGGCAACATCCGCCATATAAGAAAGTGCTTTAAAGGTATAAAAAGACAGACCCAGCAGCAGGATATGCGAATGCCCGATCAAACCGCCATACTTAAAAAGCGCCAGCACATTCAAGGGCAGTATGATGCCGATCTTTGAAAACAAACGATGCTCTTTGAAGCGGCTCTGCAATAAGGCGACACCATAGATCCACATGCTCAATAAAACCACGTACAGCCATTCCCACATTCTGGCTCGCAAAAGCCACAAAAACGCAACGTTTGTCAAAACAATCCAGAATAAGCGGGCACGAGAGGAAAAGAACCATGATCCCCATGCGGCCAATAAAGCCAGCAATAGATAAGATGGTGACAAAATGCTCATGACCACGGCGTCCTTTCTTCTCCTTTGACAAGATACGCCTTTTCCGCCAGCATGGCTAAAGGCGTATCACTGCGCGAATCACTATAAAACGCGGTAATCGGCGTATCCGGAAAGACTTCTTTAAAGCGACGAACTTTCTCCGCCCCATGGCAATTGGCGCCTTGATAGATGCCGGTATGCATATCAACGTCGGAAGCCAGCACATGCTGAATACCGAGACGTTTGCCAAAGCGGCTGATCAGAAAAAACGGTGAAGCGGAAATTACAACATCCTCTTTTTCCTGTTGTTCTTTATACCATTGTTTCACATGATCCAGATGTGAATCAACATAGCGATCCGTAAATTCCTCCATATCATGAATGAAAACAAACATATGATACAGATTTTGCTTAAATGTAATTTTCTCCACGATGCCAAGTCCATACAGCAATCCGAAAAAAAGCGTCCGCGGTAAAGACAATAAGGTCAACGGCCGATGAACATAGGCATATCCTATCAATCCCGCCGTACTGTCTCCTTTATATATCGTACCGTCCCAATCATAGACATTCATGAATGTTTCCCCCAGATACTATCCGCGTCATAGGACTGCAAACTATAAAAGTGCAGCTCAAGATCATCCGCAAGTCCATAATACCAGCGAAAAGCATCCGCATGGCGAACATCTTCATCCAAAACGTCGGGAGAATGAACAAGCTCATCGGGATAGCGGATGAACCATGCCTCTTTTTCTTCCGGATGCGTCTTATAGTAGGCGATTTCCGCATCCCGTTTCAACGAAATCTGATGAACCATATGATAAATTTCAAAATAACGCCCGGCATATATGCAAGTCAAAAAAATAACCGCCGCCAGAACAACATGATCCAAACGCTTGGAAACAGGTATGCGGCGATAAAGCAGCAGAATTGTTAAAATCCAAAGATAAACAGTATAAATTGCACTGCGGCTGTCAAAAATCGGCGAAGCCAGCATGACCAGATTCGCTCCTAAGGCGCATATGACGACAAAAGGGATTTCAAAATGATGCTCTTTTTGAGCGATGCATGCAGTGCCTGTCATGACGGCCAAAAGGTCAAGCCACCCATTTTGCAGAATAACGGCAAGTGCGAAAAATACCGCAATGCCGATTCTTGCTCTCTTTTGCGACGAAAATGCGTGCCATGAAGCCGCCGCAAACAAAAGCAGAAGGATCAAGGTTAAAACGACATTATCCGTGAATGTACGGGCCAGAAAATGCGGCCAATTTTGTGCAAGTTTTTGACCCATAGAAAGTGACAAAAATGCGGCGTGATCATTGGCCATGCGCATATGAGCGCCCGGCGAAAATAAAATCAAAGCACAGCCGGCCAAGGCAAAAGCCAGAAATAAAAAGTGTATTCGCCATGTCTTTTTTCGCATCCGCCATGCCTGTAAAAGCCAAAGAAACTGAGCGAGAGCAACAAGGGCGGCGGCATTTTCCATATAAAGCGGAATACAAAATTCCAAAATGCAGATCCACGGTATCCACTTTATTGCCGATGATTTTTGAAAAAAAGACATGCTGTATACCAGCAGTAAAAACAGAAAGAGCGGCATGACATAGGTCGTTCCCATCATCCACGTATACGTCTGCATGCGCAGATGGTTGGGCACTGACAGCATCAATGCAATCGTCAGGAAAAAATCCGTCAATGTCCAACGGCTCATTTCGCCTTGACCAAGTCTTAAAAGCAGAAAAAGAATGACCGTAAACAAGAACGCGTTCAGCACGTTCCACAATTCCTTATGAACCGCAACGGTAAATCCCCAAAACTCACTGAGAATACGACCTGACCAAATGTGATACATGCGATAAGTCAAAACAAAAGGATTGTTCCATCTGCCGGCCGAAGCATAGACCCAATCGTCGCCAGCCACCGGGGCCCAACGACTGATTATATAAAAACCCATAAAAAAGACGATGAAAAAGGCGGCAAATAAGAAGGTCTTTCGTTTGGCACTCATTTCCATGTCGTTTCTTAATCCTTTCGTTCACAATCCACGCGACTGCCATGACTTCCCGTCTCTTTATTCCATGTGACGGAATCCAAAATATGCCCATCCGCTTTGCTCAAAGCCGCAACCGTTATCCCCTTTTGATTATTGGAGCATTCTTTCCCATTGACTAAAATATCGGCATGTTCGCCATCTGCTGAAGAAGATACATAAATATATTGCCCATAACGTGTCGCTTCAACAAAAGAAGGCTGCTGAGCGATGGCAAGCGTCATATCTTCCCCATCGACAATGGCGGCAATATAGTCATCTTTTTCCATGTGCATGCCAAGAGCTTCAGCAATTTCCATTCTGACGGTATCAGGGCAATCAAGAGGCGAAGTGGAAACGATCATCAATACCGCATCCTTTTCTTTTGCAAGATGCAGCCAAGCATCAATCTCCTGACAGTTCATCAACTGCGGATCTCCTGTACGATAGATGTGCTGCCATTGTTCCCAGGTCGTTGCCGTTACGCTTTTTAAACCATGCGTCAGGGCATAATTGGTATTGTTGACAAAATGCTCATCAGATAAAATATCATGCAGACCTTTCATGGCATTATATGAAGTGAAAAACTCACTGTTGATTTGCGGAATGACCGGATGCAGATTGCCCTGTGCTTTCATGCTGAAAACCCAACGCTCTCGCAAATGCCATTGATAACGTGTATAGCCAAGATCAAAAATTGCCGACGTATATGCAAATGCACAAAATAATGCAAGTACAGCCCGCGTGCTTCTTTCAACGATTTTTGCCATTTTATCATCGGGTAAGTCATACAACAGTGTCACAATTCCCGTAATGACCAGAATGGTCGCACCGAACATGGAGCGATCAAATAAGACCGGTACCGGCGAAAGCATCATCGCTCCCACCGCCAGTAAGCCGCAGATCACAAAAGCAAAAGCGTCCATTTTCCGCTTCGACCTGGGCACAAAAGTAAAAAGAAGCACCGCCGTCAGCAATAATATGAGCATTCCCGGCTGGCGATCCAGTACATGCAGGGTATTCAATAAACTGTGTGTCATTTTGTAAGCAAGGCCATTATGATCAACAAAATCCAGCGCCCGAATGCGATTGCCCGGCGCTATGATCAGCATCACAAAACCGATGCTTGCACCGATGATGCCCGTCCATTGATGTAAACCGGGACGCTGGTGCTGCACATATTGCTTACCCATAAAGAACATACATAATAAAATCAACGCGCCGCCGGTATTTTCATTTGTCCATCCGGCCACAAGGCCTATAAAAAACAGAAGCCACGCATTCATTTTTTCTTTACGATACAGGTAAAGGAAAAACAGAATAATGGAAGTCGTCCATAAATAATTACAGCTGCCAGTTTGCCATAAAACGGTCTGACCGAAAACAGGCACAAACAGAAAAATCAACGCCGCGGTTATAAACAGCCGCTCCGGTTGAATGGATTGTGTGTTTTCGACCGCGTGCCGATTGATCAGCCAGATGATACTGATAAACATCGCCGTATTGCCGATATCGAATATCCACTTGGGCATGGTCAGAAAAAAGCGCGCCAATAAATGCGCAACCGTCCGCCCGGTCCAAGTCATATACTGAATATATTCGCGATGCAGAATATCGAGAAAACCGTTGGAAATGGAATAGCCAAGATCATCACTTGTCGGTACGGTCAACAGATTCAAAATGAACATTGCCAAAGCAATCACCAACAGCATATCTGTTATTTTCTTATGTGCCTGATAAAAACTTTTTATTGCCTTCATCCCCTGCTCCATCTATCCTCATTTATTATACCCGCCTGCTCGTCATTGGGAATTGGTATAATACAGACAGATGAAAATACGAAAGCATAGATGGCCTTGCGCCCTGTTTTTATGTATCAGCCTGATTTTCGCCATGAATGTCATTCCCTATCTGATTAATGGGAAAGCTTTCATTCTGGGCTGGGATATGCGCACCATTTATTCCAGCAACTTTGAAAATCTGCGCACAATGCTGAATGCATGGCGAACGGAAGGAACTTTACCGTTTTGGAGCTGGTGCAGTTTTTTAGGCAACGATTTCTACGCCAGTAAACTTTTTTACTTCAATGATTTCTGGGAATATTTCTTTGCCTTTACCTCCATGCCGTACATTCACGCAATTATCTGGATGACATATCTCCGTTTTTTGACGGCCGGATTCAGCTTTTACGCTTATGCTCGCTATAACCGTTATTCTCATCAAACTTCCTTTATGGCCGCGCTGTTGTTTGCTTTCAGCGCCTATCTGCTGCAAATCATGCGCGATCCGTTCTTCGCCAGCTATATCACCTTTTTGCCCCTGTACTTCCTCAGTATTGACCGCTATATCATAAAGCGCAAACACGGCCTGTTTATATGGATGGTCATATTCATGATTTTCAACAGCTATTACCTGTTCTACATGACCTCTCTTTTTACGATTGTTTATTTTATCTGGCGCTGGTATATGCAATATCATCATGCCAAAGGTATGTGGAAAGCGGCCGGCCGCCTGATCATCTATGATCTGATTGCCATTGCCTGCACGGGAATTATTTTTCTGCCGCAGGTATACAATGTTCTGCATAATGCCCGCATCGGGCAGCGCTCCATGGTCTTTTACTACCCCAGCCCCATCCCCTACCTAGCTTATATCAGCGGCCTTTTTACCCCGGTATCCATGGTCGCTTATCGCGGAACGCCGATTGCCGATCTCTATCTTTGGCATACGCCAAATCAGCAGATCATGGCTAATTACGTGTGGATCGGTTCCGTTTCCGCATTGTTATTCCCGCAATGTTTCAGAAAAAATATGGAGCCTTGGCGCCGGCGGATTCATTATGGCATCTTCCTCTTTGCCGCCCTTGTTTCCCTGATTCCGCTTTTTTCTTCTTTGATGCATGGCTTTTCCGAACCAAGTTTCCGCTGGACGGCCAACTTATCCTTTTTATTGATCGCCATGATCTTAGCGGATCTCGATCGGCCGGATCGCATTGACTATCATCGGCTGCGGATCACCATACCAATTGTCCTCCTGATTCAATTATGCACTCCGCTTTTAGCCGCTGTCCTTGTCAAAATATCTATCGTCTCGATTTTATCTGACTATCGTCTCTTGCTTATAGATGCCTTGTTTACAATCGCGATCGGTTATGCATTGATGAAAAACAAGCGGCGATCTGTACAGCTGTTGACTATCGGCGAACTTTGTTTTGTTTCCTTTTTTACATTCTTCGGCAATCCGACACAATCTTCCCTGTCCAAGGAAGATGCCGTCCGCATGACCAATATTCTGGGAGCCAAAGATGAATTTAACAACTGGACACGTTCTTTAACGCCTGAAAATGAAACGAGCTTTTATCGCATCTATGTCGATCCGGTTTCGGTATATTGGAATCTGGGCACCAATTACAACATGGATGAAAACATTCGCGGACTGATGATTTATGATTCAACATATCTGGCCAGCACCAACGACCTCATCCGTCTTGATCCGGATCATGTCATTGATTATCTGCCTTGGACATTCAATATTCAAAGTCCGGATATCATGACGCTGGTCTCAACAAAATATGCCGTTCTTTCACCACAGCAGCCATCTCCCTTTACCCATAGTCATATCGTCGGCACTTATGCCGATGTATGGGCAGTTTATGAAAATGAAGATTATCAAAATCTGGGCCACACTTATACAAAACTCATGACAAGTGACGACTATACCATCAAAGATATCACGCATATCAACGATACCGTCATCGCTCATCCCGCAGATGCTAAAAACATCCGCTCGCTTCTGGGAAATGAGGAGGTTCATTTTACATCTGCTGTAACCAAAGGGAATGCCCTGTACGCTTCCATCACCACGCATGAAAAAGGATTTGCAGTTCTGTCCGTACCGTTTGATCAAGGCTGGCATGCACAGATCAATGGAAAAACAGTCCGAACTTTTGAAGTGAACGGCGGTATGACCGGAATTTCTTTAGAAAAAGGCGACAATGCCGTCGCGCTGCATTTCTATCCGACCGGCTTAAAACAGGGAAAAATGCTCTCTCTGGCCGGAATGATCACTCTTCTTCTGATGACTCTTTGGGAGCATAAAAAGGCGCATGAAGCGGAAACGTCACATATGTCTTCTGCAGCTTCGTAAACCGTTGAAAGACCACGTCATATAATGCTTCCACGGCCGCATGATCATAGGTTTTATGGATGATATTTTCCCCGTCGGTTTCATCTTTCCTGCGATCATATATTTCCGTAATCATCGCCATGGTCAAGACCTGCTGCAGCCGCGCTTTGACAACAATTTTATAGTGCTCATCAAAGCAGGCGAAAAATAAAACTTTTGTATCCAGATCTGGTGAGCCGCGGCCCGGATACTCTAAAAGCACGCATGGCCGGCCAATGGAAGTCAATAAATTCTCGCCGCTCCAGCTTTCGTGCGGATGCCGGTTCAAGATCTCACAAACCAGCGTATATGGAATATCCCGCTGCATATGCAGCCCGGTGTCTGTATATCCCTTCGTCTGCTCAGCATCATGCATGATAAAGGGAATATGGAAATTTTCACACAGCAGGTTTCCGATCGAGTCATGCCGAAAATGCTGATAAGAATAATAGTAGCCATGATCCGCCGTCACAATAACCATTGTATTTTCCAAAGCATTGCGCATCTGCAAAGCTTCCATAAATTGCTGTATCTGATGATCGACATGATGAATGCCCAGATCGTACATGATGTTGCCATGATAGCGCGCGTCCAGCTGATCTACATACGATTTCATATAGGCAAACTCATTCGCAAGTGTCGCTTTATCACTCCCCCAGGAAAACGGAATCGGATTCAGATGAATGTCATCCACATGGATATATGCAAAAAAAGGCTTTGCGGCATGACGATCATGATCATACCAGTCCAGAAAATGCCGATACATCTCTTTGGCGCAATGCACATTTTTAAAATGCGTCAGGTCTTTATGCGGGGTGAATACCCGTCGTATGATCAGATCACTGTAAATGCTCAATTCCAATAACGGCGAGGCTGCCGCATCTTTCAGACGCGGAAGGTTGAACGTATGCGTCTTAAATAATTTTCCTATAGCGGCAAAAGCCATTTTGATCTGCGTGCATGTATGGCGCAAGACATGACCGATATAACGTCGATTCCCTTCCTTCTGTAATTTCTTCATGCGCCGAATCAGCGGCTGATATGTCCGGATCAGATCATCAAGGTCGCGGCGAAATTCTTCGGTCTGATTCCATGACGGTCCCCATTCCATCTGCAGCAGCGTATGCTTTTCTCCCTGCTCCATCAAACCGATCACATAAGCGCGCGGATCGGTGC
>CAUTVM010000001.1:0-73498 GCA_963541855.1 uncultured Erysipelotrichaceae bacterium | reverse complement strand
AGGAACAGAAGCAGTAACAGGAAGAAGACCTGAGGTTTTGCAGTTGAAGTGACCCCGGGTCTTTTTTCATATGCTATTTTTTATAATGTGCCCACATCGTATCCGTAGCGCTGCGGATGCCTTTTGTCACGGTATCTATTTCCGCTTTTGTCCACGTGCTTTTATCTCGGCGTAAGAAGCTTGTCTGGTCTTTGCGATTATCGAAAACACCGATCGGCAGATGATAGGTTCTCTCATGTGCGTGTAAGGTAATCGTGTTTTTTACCGCACTTGTTTCAAGCAGATACAGCATATCGTCACATCCGTAATCTTCCATCATGACGTCAATAGGTACGCCGTGAAAAAGGTTGCTTGCCTGATCGGTATTGCCCTTTGAGCGTTTGTTGTTTCGGGCGCGTGACTGCTCTGGCGTACAGCGGATATAAAGTATCGCGGCATGTTCCAGAAGGTCATGGGACAAATAAGGCAGAGAAAACTGATAGCCTTGCGTACCGGATAAGGGCATCAGACTGCCGTCTTTGCCGCCGCGTGCACATTCGATGATGAGGGTTTTATTGTGGAAAGAATCTGGATATTGTTTTTCCAGATCATGCAGAATAACGGCTGCCGGTTCTTCTAATGCCTGTTGCATATGCAGTCGTACAGATGATGGAAGATTGGCCAGCCGCATATTTAGACCTGCTGCAGAAGCGGCCCGGTCGATGCGTTGGAAAAGATAGGCGGAAGCGCTGTCACAGTGTACATGCAAGCGGTTATGCAGATTATGGTAATCTTCATTCAACAGGTATATAAATGTTGCCCAATCGCGTCCATCCATCAAAGGCTTGTCATTGGATGGGTAAAAGATACGCGGTTGGTTTTCTTTCTCCAGTTCGGTATCAATGCAGCGCAGGAAATGGACATAGGGATAATCGTCTAATTGAAGATTGGCGCCGATATGAAATTCATTTTGCAGTTTTTCAGGATCCATATGAATCATGAAATTGCGTACTTCCGATTTTCCGCTTGCCGGTAAAGCAAGTAATAAAATAGTCTGAAAAACAGTTTCCCTCATTTTCCTGCCTCCTTAACATCAATGCGCGATCACGGTAACATGCGGCTGAAATTCAAAATGAAGCGGATCATTTGAGCGAATATAATCCGCAATGATTTCGGTCATATCAATGGGCACGGAGCGTAGTTTTTTCGCTTCCTTCAACATGGCATATCCCCCGCCGCCATAGGCTCGATATGAATTCAGGGCGATCATGAAGGTGTCTTCCGGTTTCACATCATGCGCTTGGTATTGCAAACGGATAATGCGGCTGCCGATGGGATTAGCGACATCAATCGTGTAACATATACCGTCCACAATGTCATAGTTTTCATAAAGCGATTGTCGCGCTTCGAGCCATGGAGAAACAACAATGTCGGCACTGTTATTGATGCTCCAGAAAGAGGCGGTCTGCTCCAGATATTCTTTTAACTGGCGGCCGGTGATTTCTTTGACGACCAACGTATTGATAAATGGATAAGAGGCCAAAATATCGCGCATGGTGATGTCATGCGGAAGTCCTTTAGTATAGCGAAAAAGTGAGCTGGCGGCCAGATCGCAATGCCCCGCCGCCATGGCCGCACGGTTATAAAGCTGTACAAGAGGGTGGCTGTGCAGGCGGGCGGAGTTTTCATCATGCACAAGCAGATCCATATCCGTATGGCCGCATATCGCATCAAGCCATGTGTTTGCTTCGCTGATTTCTTGGGCAGCGTCAGATAAAACTTCCGTATCCATTTCCGTATCCACCGGATAGATTTCGATGTCTGCCATATGGGTATCTGTATAAAGGTCAATGCAGGCCAGCTCCGTTCCGTTGGCGGCAGTCTCTACGTAAGCGGTATGCTTGTGGATGCCGCTGTATGTGCGATGTTCATGTCCGGCAATTAAAAGATCAATGCCTTGGATTTCTTCAAGCATACGAAAAGCTTGATTATCTTCTTTTGAAATACCTGTTTGCTTACCGGTATGGGGATCATTTTCAAAACTGCCATGATAGAGGGCGATGATGAAGTCCGGCTTTTCCAGACGTTTTAGGACATTGACCGTTTTGACGGCACAAGTATAGGCATCTGTAAAATGAAAATTTTTAATGTTTTTGGGTGCGGAATATTTTGCGGCGGCGGTAGTCGTCAAACCGAAAAAAGCAATTTTTTTACCGGCCGCTTCCACAATGGCATAAGTTGGGCCAAGGGGTTCAGCATGCACGGAACAATTATGTGTCAGACAGGGAGCACCGACATTGTTCAGATGAAGAGACAGGCAGGCGGGGCCGTCATCAAAGTCATGGTTGCCGATATTGATAAAGTCATAATGCATGGCGTGCATGATTTTGGTGATCATGGAGATTTGATCTGCGTGAAAGCGTTGATGAAAAAAAGTCAGGGGAGATTTTTCGAGGGCGTCGCCATTATCAATCAGAATGGTATCTTCATCACGGAGCATTTTGACTAAAGTGGAAATGCGCGCCAGATTTTCCACCTGACCATGAATGTCGCTGGTTGCCAAGATACGGATACGATTTCGCATAGGGTCTCCTTTTTATGCATGGTTATTATACGTCACCTCAAGCAAAAAGCGAGAACGGGCACTTTCTTTTTGCATCAAACGAAATCATGTTTCGAAAAAAGTGAACCAGCTCTTTGATGGGTTCACTTCAATCTTGGTTTTATTGCTTTGTAAATAATACTTCTTTACATACTTTAAAGAAATTCGGCTTGTTCCCGTAATTCAATGTACCCCAACGATAGATGCGAATGGACAGTCTTGCAAATAAGTAGATGAATATGATAGTCAGAATGGTTGAACCGATGAACGCATAGGGAGCGACGGTTGTAATCGCATTACGGATCGGCATGACCATGACGGAGAAGAATGGGATCCATGAAGCAATCTTCACTACGATGGAATCGTCTCCCTGCAAAGCAAGCATGGCCACCATATAGCTTAAAACAAACAGGAAGGTGATCGGACTGATCGCACTGTTCACATCTTCCATGCGCGAAATAACGGAGCCCAGGGCCGCAAAAATAAACATGTACAGCAGGAAGCCTAAGATAAAATAGAAAGTATACATACCCAGCATGGAAAAATCCAGCATCATCTGCACAGCCGCCAGTATCATCTTCGGATACATACCGCTGAAGATCAAATACGAAACAAGTCCGCTGCATATAATCACGACAATTTGCAGAAGGGAGGCACATGTAACCGCAAGAACTTTTCCCATAATCAGATTCTTGGGATCGGTCGTTGTAATCAACAGTTCCATTGTACGGCTGTCTTTCTCTCTGGCAACGGCGGTAGCGACAACGGCTCCGCACAGCAAAATAGCCATATATAACAGCACTATGTAGGCGAGGGCGAGAAAATACTGGGTCGTTGTATCGCGGCCAAGTATTTCTTCCTCGGCGTGGATCGTCACCTTTTTTAATGACTGATATTCATGATAAGGAATGCCTTTTTGGGCAAAGTTTTGGGCCTCCAAATGGTCTTTCAATACTTCCTCAAGGGCATTGTCGGCTTTGCTTAACAGGCCCTTATCGCGATAATAGGTTTTAAAATGATCGTAGTCATAAATGGCATATCCTTTTGCCTCTTTGCCGCTTTTGACGGCTTCTTGTAAGTCTTCCTCGGTTTGATACAGAGCGGATTTATCAATATGCAATTCATCGGCGATTTTATCGTCGGCGACAAAATATCCGCCCGGAATTGTTTCATTCAAATAGGAATTCTCATCAGGACGGTTGGAGGATGCCGGTTTACTAAACAAAGGAATTAATGCCGGAGCCGCCGCAAGAACAAAGGCCGCGATAGCTAATAAAGTCGTTGAAACAATGACCACCCTCTTCTTTATTTGTTGTAAAAACTCAAATTGAAATACAATACCGAAATTACGCATTTGTATCACCGCCTACTTTATCCACAAATATATCCTGTAAACTGGGACGATATTGTCCAAAAAAAACGATCTCTTGAACATGGTTGAGTATTTCCTGTAAAATCTCTTTTGATGTATAACGTTCGTCATGTTCAATCAGATATGCTTCGTCTATGCGCTTATAGGGCAACGCAAGTTTATTTTGTAAGATGTCTTCCACCGTTGCTTCATCTTCTGCATGAATGCGAAGAGTCAATTTATTTTTGCCTTCTTTTTTCTTAATCTCTTCCAGGTCGCCGGTTATGATGATATGGCCATGATCAATCAATGTAATTTCCTGACATATTTCTTCAACGTAGGCCATCTGGTGTGAAGAGAAGATCACTAATTTTCCATTGGCCACTATTTCTTTGATGGCGTCCTTAAATATCTGCGCATTGACCGGATCCAATCCGGAGAATGGTTCATCCAAGATGATAATATCCGGATCATTGATAAAGGCCTGCGCAATCTGAATCTTTTGCTGATTGCCTTTTGACAAGGTTTCCAGTTTTTTATTTGTATACTCTTTCAAGCCGAAATAGTCGATCCAATATTCCGCTTCTTTTACCGCCTTCTTACGGTTTGCGCCTTTTAATTTTGCAAAATATGCCAATTGATCTTTTAATGTGACTTTCGCATACATGCCGCGTTCTTCCGGCAGGTAACCGATGTGGTTGCGGCTTGCATCAAACGGCTTTCCGTCAAGAAGAAACACGCCCTCCGTCTGTTTGAAAACATTCATCAGGCAGCGAAATGTAGTTGTTTTGCCGGCACCGTTTCGGCCCAGGAACCCCATTGCTTTACCACTGTGTACCAGGAAATTGATTCCATGCAGAATTTCCGTCTTATCGAAAGACTTCGTGATTCCCTTTACTTCCAGTAACATAAACTCCCCTTTCATTTCCGGGTTTAAAAAACTATTTTAAGCGCAAATATTTTGCTGTCTTTTAACTTTGCCGTCCATGTGCTAAACGGATGCGGATGCGCGTCGAACACCATTCAATGAAAATGACGACTAAAATCAAGGCGAATAAATAGGCGCCGACTTGGGTCCAGCGCATGGCGCTGATGGCGATGATCAAAGCCGAACCGATACCTCCCGCGCCGATCAGCCCCAAGGTTGTTGCATCCTTTAGATTGATATCGAAACGATAAATGACGGTGGAAATGAAAGAAGCGGATAATTGCGGCAAGATTCCGCAGCGGATTTTTTCAAAAGTTGAACATCCCGCCGCGTCCAGTGCATCCAGAATACCGGTATCCAGATCTTCGATCGCGGTAATATACATTTTGGAAATCATACCAATGGAGCAGATGGATTGGGTAACGACGCCGCAAAAGGCACCGGGTCCGGTTACGCGAATCCACATCAGTGCCCATACGAGTGCGGGAATTGTGCGAATCAGAAGAATCAATATGCGAAAGAAAATCGTAATCGGTCTGGGGACGATGTTGGTTGAGGCCAGAAAGGATACCGGGATAGCCAAGATGCCTCCGAACAACGTACCCAGAATGGCAATCGCTACCGTTTGAAACATCAGATATAAAATACCGGTATCGCTTCGATCCAGAAAGAGGTTCCAGGCCGGATGAGTCAGGCCATAGAGCGTGCCCTTGGCAATGTTGGCTCCTTGTGAGATGCCTTTGAAGTCGATTCCGCTGCGGCTCCACAACATCAAGGCAAGGACAATCAGAAAAATAATCAGCCGCACGATAAACGGACGTGGTCGGGCCTGATAAATATCTTCAATTGTAAGTTTCTTTTCCGACATATGTCAGTCCTCCTATGATAATTTGGAACGGAGCCAATCTGAGAAAAAATCAATGGCGACGACCAGCATAAACAATGCCAGCAAAACCATACCGAGACCCGGATAATCGCGCCAGCCGACGCGCTCCGAAATCAAGATGCCTAATCCGCCTGCGCCGACATAGCCCAGAATGGAAGCAGCGCGGATATTCATCTCAAAACAATACAGGCAATGGGAAAGATAGGTGGGCAGAATCTGCGGCATGCATGCACTCCAGAAGGCGGCCATGGTTGAAGCGCCGAAACTCTGCAAGGCTTCATAGGGTTTCATATCAATGGTTTCAATGGACTCATAAAGCATCTTGGCAACAACACCGACAGTGAAGATCGTGATAGCCAGAAAGCCCGCAAAAGTTCCTAAACCGAAAGTCAGCGCACATATATTGGCGATGATCAATGTCGGTACGGAACGAACGATGGCCAGAATAAGGCGGATAACAGAGATGATGAAGCGGTTATGAACAATATTACTGGAAGCGATGATCGCTAATGGCAAAGCGATCAGACAGCCGACAAAGCTGCCCAGCAGAGACATCTGAATGGTATCCAGCAATGGTTGTATGACTTTTGTAATATAGGTGAAATCGGGACGAAAGATCTGGGCAAGAATGATTCCCATCTGGTTCATGCGCTGTTGCAGAATGGAAAGATTAAAGCCGGTGATCCGAATACAGAAGGTCACCACTGCCAGCAAGGTAATGGTGATGAGCGGCTTACGCGAGCGTGGGCGATCAATGGTGTGGCCATTGGGCAGCAGAATATGCTCGGGCTTGAAAAGGCGGTCAAACAAAGAGATGCGAGCGGTGTTCATTTTGCTGTCTCCGCATCTTTGGAAGTTGGAACGGCTTTGCCGTTATATACTTCGTCCAGCACTTTTTTATCAACCTGATCGCTGGGCCCATCGTATACGATGCATCCGGATCGTATGCCGATGACACGGGTTGCATATTTCAAAGCCAGATCCACATGGTGAATATTCAGCAAAATAGAAATATGCATGTCTTTATTAATGCGGGAAAAATCGCTCATGACGACGTCGGCCATAATCGGATCCAAAGAAGCGACCGGTTCATCGGCCAGAATGATTGACGGATTCTGGCATAGTGTGCGGGCCAATGCGACGCGCTGCATTTGTCCTCCGGACAACTCGTCACAGCGCGAATATGCCTTTTCAAGTATCTGAACTTTATCAAGATTTTCCAGGGCTTTCATTTTCTGTTCTTTAGAATAAAGCCCCAGCAGTACTTTCCACCAAGGCATATCGGGCACGTTGGAAGTCAGAACATTATTGATGACTGACGAACGAGAGATCAGATTGAACGATTGAAAAATCATACCGATCTTCCGCCGATAGCGACGTAATTCTTTTCCTTTAAGCGACATGACGTCCGTTCCATCGACCACTAACTTGCCGCCGGTGATGTCGATCATACGATTGATCGTGCGGATCAAGGTGGATTTTCCGGCACCCGAAAGACCGATGATGGCCAGGAATTCGCCCTGTTCAATTTTCAGATTGATATTTTGAAGCCCCTTTGTACCATTTGGATATACTTTGGAAACATTGTTGAACTCTATCATTTTCTATCTCCGCTTTATGACAATTCGGAAAGAAACAGGACGGCGTTTTGTGCTTACTGCCGTCCTGTTTGATTTCTTTATGAGCAGTAAAGGCTACTTGTTCGCCGCCGCTACTTCTTCAAGCCCGCTCTTGAGCGCTTCATAGTTTTTCGGATCAGCTTTTACATAACCGGTATGGCTATATACGGAGATGATCTTCTTGCCCTTTTCCGTACCTGCGATTTCAATCATTGCTTCCGAGAAATCATTTTTGAATTCATCGGTGGCTACGATCTCATGTCCCGGAACCGGATTTTTGGTTAAAGAAACGGTATCGTTGAAGATCGGCTCGGTGACGCCGAATACAGACAGTTCATCAAAGATGGAAGCGGAACGGCCAAAGCCCTGATTGCCCGCATCATCCGTTTCGGTTGTCGGACGATTCCAGTCGTCTTCATAATCCAGACGTCCATCCGCATAGCAGAGAATGATATCCACCGTTTCCGCTGCCGCCTGTGCAAAAGCCTGCGGATAAGATAACTGCGTCGTGTGCGCTAAGTCGGCCAGCGTCTTGCCGTCATAGTTTTTCATCAGCCATAAAGTCGGGAATACATAGCCGGCTGAAGAGGTTGTTGAAGCGACCGCCCAGTTGCATGCGTTGAGATCGTCCCATGTAATCGGCTCGCCTTTTTCAACCTTAGCCGCAATTTTACGTCCATTTGCGGAAGGTCCGGCATAGAGCAGACCACGATAATAAGTGACCGGGGTGCCGGTGACGCGAGTCGTTTTGTTGGCCTCGCCATTCCATGTTGCGGCATCCTGGGAGTCATTGCTCAAAGCGTCGCGGGTTGCGGTCAAAGCAACGGTTGTCTCATCGCCGTAATTAACAAATGTTGACGCCGGCAGCCAGGCGACATCGACAGAACCGGATGCCAGTGCTTCGCCGGTTACGTTGTAATCGGATCCTGCTCCGACCGTAATTTCAACATCGCCAATTTCATAGCCGCGCTTTTTCATTGCCTCAATCAGAAGCTGAGGCAGCTCGGAAGTTCCCTGCAAAATCATTTCTGCATCGCGGGATGGAACAAACTGCATTTTCAATACATCAATTTTTTTGGAAGCGCTTGTTGTTGAGGCCGGTTCAGATGCATTTGCGCTTGGAGCCGCTGCGGATGAAGAACCACAGCCTGCCAGCATTGAAAGGGCCAGCAGTGAAGCAGAAATCTTCTTGAAATTCATTCTTTCCTCCAGTGTACGTCCTGTACCTCAATATTATAGGCAGTCCATAATGTTCAACTCAACATGCTTTGCGGATAAAACGGAAGGGCGGTGTGGATTTCAGTACGTTTTGTGAAAATATATTTTCGGTTACTGAAAGGGGATTGGTTTATTTTCAAATAGCAGCCGTACATAATCAAGATAAAGCTGATAAACAGCAGATCCTGTTCATCATGTGCAATGACGAGAAGAGCAGGCGATGTTTTGAAAAAGAAGAAAGATCTGGCAAAATAATAGTCAAGAAACGGCAAAGAGGGAGAGATCAATGCTGAAAATTAAAAATCTACATAAAAGCTTTGGCGGCCGTGAAGTTCTGCATGGCGTCAATCTGGAAGTGAACGATGGGGAAATCTGCGGTTTTATAGGGCAGAATGGCGCCGGGAAAACGACAACTTTGCGCTGCAGTGTCGGCATTCTTGAATTTGAACAGGGAGATATTGAAGTCAACGGCATCGACATCTGTAAAAATCCACTGGATGCCAAGCGGACATTGGCCTATCTGCCGGATAATCCGGATCTATATGACAATCTTTCGTGCATGCAATATCTTGATTTTATTGCCGATCTGTTTCAAGTCGACAGTAAACAACGCATGCAGCGGATTGAAGAGCTGGGCAAGGAGTTTGAAATTTTTGATCGGCTTGGTGACCCGCTCAAGTCGCTGTCGCATGGTATGAAGCAGAAAGTTGCCGTCATCTCCGCACTGATTCATAACCCGAAGCTGCTTATTTTAGATGAGCCGTTTGTCGGTCTGGATCCCCAGTCAACGTTTATCCTGAAGCAAAAGATGCATGCCTTGTGTCAACAGGGCGGTTCGGTATTCTTTTCTTCTCATGTTCTGGAGGTGGTGGAAAATCTTTGCGATCATCTGGTGATTATTAAAAGCGGCAAGGTGATTAAAGACGATGCGACCGATGCCATACTGGCCGGCGGCAAGAATCTGGAAGAAATCTTTCTGCATCTGGAGGAAGAATAATGAAATCACTTTTGCTTCTGTTAAAAGTGCAGCTGCTGCAGTTTCTGCAAAGTTCCGGCAAGAAAAAGCGGCGTTCGGTATTTTTGACAATTTTGCTGGTGATTGCAGCACTGGTGTATTTTTCAGGCCTCAGCTGTATAACCGTTTTTACAACTCTGAAACCGGAACAGTATGCGCAGGGCCTGTTTTCCTCCTTGCTCATCAACTCCACGCTGCTGACGTTTATGGGGCTTTCCTGGTCATCGGGTTTGTTGTTTGGTTTCCATGATTATGATCAGCTGATGAGCCTGCCCTTGAAAAAAGAACAGATTACCGCCGCCAAACTTGCATCCTTTTTTGTTCTGGAATATTTGTACAGTCTGCCGCTTGTGCTTCCTGTCGTTGTTATTTATGCCTTTTTCGCTCATCCGCCGGTTTTATCTTATGTATGGATGCTCATCGGCTTTTTCGGCCTGCCCGTTTTGCCGGCTATTTTAGCCATTGCGGGCGGAAGTCTGATCAACGTCTTAACGGCCGGAAAGAAATATGAATCATTATGGCGCGGTCTGTCGAGCATTCTATTGGCGCTGGCCTTTGCCGGTTTTTCCATGGTTCGTTCCTCTTCCATGGATGCTGCGCAAAATATGATGAGCAAGATGTCATCCGCAAGATATCTTTTTCCGGTTTCCTGGCTGTACAGCAAAGCAATTGTCTTGGGAAACGGTCTTTATATCCTGATGGAGATGGTTGTAACTTTTGGCCTTCTTTTGTTGCTTCTTCACTATTTATCCGGTCTTGTTTTGCACATTGCCGCCAAGGGCAATCAAGGGTATCATGTGCAGAATTTCCGGTTAAAACAGGGAAAAGAAAATTCTGTATTGTCGGCGCTTGTCAAACGGGAAAGGAAAATGATGCTTGGCGATATCAACGGGTTGTTTAATATCGGCTTCGGCGCAGTACTGTTAATAGGAGCAGGCATATATACGATTTTGTTTCCGGAAAAAAGCCCGGCTTTTCAAATCGCTGAACACATGCAAAATCCGGCTTTGGCCGCGCAGCAGGCGATTTTCATTGCAAGCATGCTGATCATGACGGTTAACCAGCCTTGTGTATCCATCTCGCTGGAAGGAAAAAATCTGTGGATTTTACGCTCCCTGCCGGTTTCGGAAGAGATGATTTTTATCAGCAAGATTCTGTGTCCTTTGGAAATATTGATTGTTCCCTGCATCCCTGTCATCGGGATTGCATTATGGCGTATCGGCGCACCGATATGGATGATCATTTTGGGCATGATTTATCTGCTTGCGTCATGGATCATGACGGCTTTGCTTGGCTTAATTGCCAATCTGTTATTTCCAAAGCTGGATTGGGACCGCTCCATTATCGTATATAAACGTTCTCTCTCCGCATTCATCGGCATGGGTTCAGGCTTTTTACTTGGCGGCGTAATCATCGCCTTGGGGATGACGAAAACTTCCGCTGTTTTTCTGCTGATCATGCTTGGCATCGTGTGCCTGATCAGTTTGATTCTTTTCTGGATTTTACGTTATTGGGGTGTTCGTCGGTTTCGAAATTTGATTTAAAAAAGATCATCCGAAGAGAATCATATTATACTGAATAGAGTCTGAAAAAGGAGATTGATATGCAAGCAAAACCGGTGGTACTTGTCGTTATGGATGGCGTGGGCTGGACAGAAGAAGATCATGGCAATGCCGTGATGCATGCCTATAAGCCGCAGATTGATGAATTGATGACCAAATGGCCGCATACGACCATTAAGGCAAGCGGAACAGCGGTCGGTTTACCGTCTGAAAAAGATATGGGAAATTCCGAAGTCGGACATAATGCGCTGGGATGCGGGCAGATTTATGCGCAAGGCGCCAAGCTTGTCAATGAATCAATCGCTTCGGGAAAAATCTATGCTTCACAGGCATGGAAAAAGGCGGTTTCTTTCAGCAAGGAACATCAGGGAAAGCTGCATTTTCTGGGGTTGCTTTCGGATGGAAATGTACATTCCAACATTTCTCATCTGCTTGCCATGTTGCAAGAAGCGAAGCAAGAGGGCGTAAAGGAAGTGCGCGTGCATGCACTTTTGGATGGGCGCGACGTCCCGGAGACGAGCGCGTTAACGTATGTAGAGCAGTTGGAAGATGCTTTCCATAAGCTCAATGATGATCATTTTCATGCCTGCATCGCTTCCGGGGGAGGACGCATGGTCATTACGATGGATCGTTATGAGGCGGATTGGTCAATGGTTGAAAAAGGATGGCATATTCATGTGATGGGAGATGGCCGGATGTTTTCATCCGCGCGGGAAGCGATTGAAACATATCGTCAGGAAGGACAGTATACAGATCAATATCTGCCCGGTTTTGTGATTGGCAAAGACGGCAAACCTGCCGGAACGATTGATGATGGCGACGCTGTCATCCTATATAATTTCCGCGGCGATCGGGCGGTGGAGATTTCTAAAGCCTTTGACTACATGGACAAAGGATTTGATGCATTTGCTATGCCCAAAAAACCCAAGGTTTTTTATTGCGGCATGCTGCAGTATGACGGCGATCTGAAATTACCGACGAATTTTCTGGTAGAGCCGCCGCATATCGAACTCACGATGTCGGAATATCTGGCACATAAAGGTGTCAGCAGTTATGCATGCTCAGAAACGCAAAAGTTCGGGCATATGACATATTTCTGGAATGGCAACCGCTCAGAAAAATTTTCCGATACTTTGGAAGTCTGGGAAGAAGTACCCTCCGATATCATTCCGTTTGATCAGAAACCATGGATGAAGGCGACGGAAGTTACGGAAAAGATCATCGCGGCCATCACCTCGGGGAAATATTCATTTATTCGCTGCAATTTCCCGAATGGCGATATGGTCGGCCATACAGGGAATTATGAAGCGACGATTATCGGTGTGGAAGCGGTCGATCTGAATTTAAGGCGTATCATGGATGCGTGCATGAAGGCGGATTATGCGCTGGTCGTGGTTGCTGATCATGGCAATGCGGACGAAATGCTGGATAAAAACGGAAAGCCGAAAACATCGCATTCTCTGGCGCGTGTTCCGTTTGTAATCTATAACGGGCCGGCGGATATGGAAATGAAAGACGGGAATTTCGGCCTGGCCAATGTCGCCGCTACGGTTGTGCAGCTGCTTGGCTTCAGCGATGCGCCGAAAGAATGGCTGGAATCGATAATTCAATAATTCAAAAAAGATGCAGGTTTCTTTTCTTTCCATGCATCAGCATGTAGGATAATTTCATGGCGGAAAAAGAAGGCAGAGGCGTGATTTATACCATTGAATTTGACGCGGCCGGCAACCTTGTACGTTGGCAATCGCGGCCAGCGCCGGAAAGAGGATCGTCCGCTTTAGCAGATGAGGGAAGAGGCCGATGGTGGATATTGTTTTTCATGGGGATCGGTCTGACTTTAGTGGGCATCAGTATCCGCCTTTGGACGAGTGGAACTTTTTGGATATACATGCTTGGCGTCGGTTTGCTGCTTTTGTTTAGCGCGCTTGGTCTTTTCCTGCACACCGTACAGACAGGCAAAGCGTGGATCAGTGCCGATGAATTTCGTCAAGACTGGCTGATCGACCGCCGCCGTCAACGCGGATATAAATATCAGGAACATGCCGGATGTTATGTCATTGCGACATATAAAGAAAAACCTGAAACGCTGCAGGATTTGCAACAGTATGATCATGTGTATGTCGGTCAGTCTTTGCATGTATACCAACGCGTATATAGTCATCTTTGCGGAAGAGGAAACGGAGAAGTATACGGAGATATCAAATATGGTCTGCATGCATATGTACAGATTATAAAATGTCGGGCGAAAGAAATGAATGCATTGGAAAAGGAATTGATTGCGCGCTATCATGCAACGGCTTCTTATAATCGGACAAGCGGAGGCGCGTGGAAATGGAATTAGGAGGAAGTGAAATATGATTCCGATGTTGTATGAACCGTTCAAGCATTGGGCTCAAAGCGGATCGGTATATATTCTTTCGGATATGCATTTTGATGATCCGTGTTGTCAAAAGATGGATCCGTTGTGGCCAAAGAGTGAGGAGGTTGTACAGCGCATTAATCATCTGGTCGGAGGAATGGATACCTTTGTCTGTTTAGGTGATGTCGGCAATCCGATGTATGTAAAAAAAATCCGCGGGCGGAAAAAAATTCTGCTGTTGGGGAATCATGATCGGCAGGCGGATTATAAGGGCTTGTTTGATGAAATCTATGCCGGGCCGCTGTTTATTGCGGAAAAGATTCTTTTATCGCATGAGCCGGTGTACGGTCTCAATTGGTGCCTGAACATTCATGGTCATGATCATGCAGACAGTGAGCCCTTCCATTCTTCGCCTTTTCATCTCAATCTGGCCGCGAACGTGTGCGGATATAAGCCGGTGAATTTGGGCCGCTTGATTAAAGAGGGAATTGTTGCGCATATTGATTCCATTCATCGTTTGACCATTGACCGCAGCATCATGCGGGCCAACAAAGAAAAAGAACAAGGTGAATCATAAAAAAAACCGGCCGTGACCGGTTTTTTGAAAGACAATATTTATTTAATCGGAATAATGACGGTTGTATTTTTATCTTCGACGCTCATTTCCTGTTTGGCGCTTTTTTCTTCTTCTTTCAGTGTATCGGAAGAAATGGCATCATCAATCTTGACAACCTTCTGTTCTTCACTGGCAATCATCTTTGCCTGTTCCGCATTTTTCTTTGCCTCTTCGTGGGAAATCGGGGAAGAAAGATCACTTGGCCGATAGTAGGACTCCGGTATGGCGCCGCCGATATAGATATAGCCGATCAACGATTGCCAGGAGCGAGGATCATAAGCGGAATACCAGCCTTCGTTATAGCCGCCCATATAGCCGCCCTCACGGATGAATATGGACGAACCATCTTCCGATACATCCGTTACATAAGCGACGTGATTTGTCCATACGGCAATCGTGTTGGCGGCCGGAACCGCCGATACGTACCAGCCTTGCATGGCGGCACTATATGCCCATTCGCCGCCATTGCCCCAGCGTGGAAGTTCTATGCCCGTTGATTCATAAACAAGCTGCCACGTTGACCATGTACAGTTTGACCAGCCGCCGCCATAAGGGTTTCCGCCTTCAGCAGAAACAGCGATATCTTTTCCGAATATCAGAAAGAAAGTCAGAGCGGCGGCGAAGATCATCGTCGATAATTTCGTAAATATTTTTTTCATAACATATAAAATCTTAAAATATCTTTAAGAAGTATGCAAGTCTTAGCAGAAGCACTTCACATAATTTCACACACTTGATCAGGAAGGGAAAATGCCTTTCTAATATGCATGCATATATTATGCACAGCAAAAAGCGTGCATATTGATGCAGTTTGTATTACGCTTCTTGCAGAAAGGCAGGAGAGACTGTATGCGTTATGATATGGCCATCATCGGCACCGGGCCGGCCGGATTGGAAGCCGCGATTACGGCGTCCATACGAAAAAAGAAGATTTTGCTGATTGGAACGAAAGACATCAGCATGAAGGTAACCAAGGCGCATGCGATCAGTAATTATCTGGGTCTTCCGGATATTTCCGGTTATGATCTTGCCCGTCGCTTTCAGGAGCATCTGAAAAAAATGAACGTGTTGATCCATGAAGATCAGATTACGGCGGTTTACAGCATGGGCGGATATTTTGCCTTACAGGGGGCACGTGACACTTATGAGTCCACGACGGTTATTCTGGCGACCGGTGTCGTCAATGGCAAGCCATATCCGGGTGAAGAGCGTTTTCTGGGGCGCGGCGTCAGCTATTGCGCGACATGCGACGGCGCATTTTATAAGGATCGGAAAGTTGCGGTCATCGGCGGCAGCCCAAAGGAGGAACAGGAAGCGGAATTTTTGACGTCCTATGCTTCTAAGGTATTGTATTTCCCGCTGTATCGCGAAGAAGTCGGCATAAAAAATGAGCGGATTGAAGTGCACGATGAAATGCCTGAGGAAATCATGGGCGAGCAGAAAGTGAATGCCTTATTAACAGATAAAAATACGTATGCGATTGACGGTATTTTCATTCTGCGCGATGCCTTGGCGCCTGCACAACTGGTGCCGGGCATTCAGACAAATGGAGCGCATGTGGTGGTTGCGATGGATATGTCAACTTCAATTCCGGGTATTTTTGCGGCTGGTGATATTGCCGGGTTGCCGTATCAATATATAAAGTCGGCCGGGCAGGGAAATGTGGCGGCGCTTTCCGCGGTCAGCTATCTGACACAGCAGGCGCGCGCACAGAAAGCGTGATTTTATGCGCTTTCGTACGGTTTTGAATTTTCGTGATCTTGGCGGTTTAAAAACGCGCGACGGGCAGCGCCTGAAAAGGGGTAAAATTTTTCGCTCCGGAAGTCTTTATGCTTTCAACAATATGGAAAGGCAGGCAATCAGGGATCTGCATCTGCGCTGTATTTTAGATTTGCGCAGTAAAAGTGAAGTTGAGGCATATCCGGATCCTGTATTTGCCGGCGTAAAGATGCTGCAGCATTCCGGTGTGGTCAGCACAGGAGGCGAGCAGATTGATTTTTCACCCGCAGGCATGTATCAGATCGGCGAAAATGCGCAGAAGCAATATGAACGCTTAATGCACTATTATGAACAGATGCCGTTTGCAAATGAGTCGTTTCATGTTTTGATGCAAGCCATTTTACAGCGTAATGTGCCGCTTCTTTTTCATTGCGCAACCGGAAAAGATCGAACGGGAGTGGCGGCGATGATCGTGGAGATGGCGCTTAATGTTAAGGAAGAAGAGATTTTTCAAGATTATATGGCCAGCAATCAATATCATCAGCATGCGCTTGCGCAGATATTGCAAAAACATGCCAGGGAGATTGTCGATCATCCGGAATTGGAACGTCTGCTGCGGATGAAGGCCGGCGTTATTGCAGAAGCGGGACATCGTGTGCTGCAGAGTATTAAAGAACGCTGCGGTTATTTTGATGCATACATTCAGCAGGAATATCAATGGTCGCCAGCGGAGATTGAAGCGGCACGTCATTTTTATTGTACGGGTGATTAAAAGTGCGCGACTGTCTGTTTCAGCAAGAAAAAGCATACAATATTGTAAAATGACGAGGTGTGAAAGCAAAAGGGGAAAAGATGCAAGATCTAAAGCAGAAGCGGATACGCACGCATTTGGTTTATCGTGGGCCGGTTTTTAATGTGCGTCAAGATGAAGCATGCATGCCGGATGGGAGATTGGTCAGGCGGGAGGTTGTCGAACATCGCGGCGGGGTGGCAATCGCCATGGAAAACAAAGACGGAACTTTTTTTATGGTCAGACAATGGCGTTATGCTTATCAGGGCGTTCTGCTTGAATATCCGGCCGGGAAAAAAGAAGCGCATGAAGAACCGCTGGTTACGGCGAAGCGTGAAATTCGGGAAGAGACAGGATATGAAGGAATGGCGTGGAACTATCTTGGGCGGATAACGCCGACACCGGCATATGATGAGGAAATCATTGATCTGTTTTATGCAAAATGTGGAGATTTTAAAGGTCAGCAGCTGGATCCTGACGAGGAGTTAAACGTCTGCACCATGTCTTTTGACGACATTCGCAAGCAGATCGCTGCGGGTGAGATCATTGATGCGAAAACCATCGCTCTGACATTTCTCATACAGGAAAAAATAAGAAAGGGAAAATAAAATGAACAAACCGATTGAAATCGAAGATCTGACGGCGTATCGACTGCCAATGCATCTGTGTGAAAATCCTTCCGCTTCCGCGGCGGCCTTTGAAGTGCATCGCTCGGATTGTGAAAAGAACATGATGCATCAGGATATATGGATCTTGGAAAATGGCATGATGCGGCAGTTGACGGCAACCTATGACGCTTCCATTCTTGCATGGGATGATGATCGTCATCTTTTGATCAGCCGGAAGATGCCGGAAGATAAGCGCGGAAAAACGTATGTATATCGTATTTCTCTGGATGGCGGCGAAGCGGTATTGTGGAAAATATTGCCATTTGTCTGTGTCAGCATGGAAAAGACAAAGACAGGCCGCTATGTAGCGTGTGGGTATATTGATGCGCTTATGCCGGATCTGTATATGGCTTCGGAAAAAGAGCGAAAGACATATGATCAGCAAGTTGATCAGAATAAAGATTACAGTGTGATTGATGAAGTGCCCTATTGGGTCAATGGCATGGGGTATACCAATAAGAAGCGGACAGCCGTATTTCTGGTAGGTGATACGTGCCGGCGTCTGAGTGATCCATTATTTGACGTCGGTTCAATTTGTACCGATGGCGATCTGCTTTATGTGTGCGGCGTCAAGATGCAGACGAAAGTTTCTTTATATGGCCGGATTCTTGCCTATGATCTTAAAAGCGGGCGGCATCGTGTCCTTTATGGAAAGCGGACACACGCCATGAGCAAGTTATTTGTGCTTCATCATCAGCTTTATGTTCTGGCAACCGATATGAAGACTTATGGCGTCAATGAAACCGCTTCTGTTTATAAGGTCAAGGAAAATGAATTGTCGCCGGTATATAAGCCGCAGGTATCGCTTTATAACAGCGTTATCGGCGATACGATTGAGTCATTTGGAAAGCAGCTTGTGCACGATGATCATCTGTATACACTGGCGACTGTCGAAAACAGAACGGTTCTGTATCGGTTTGATGAAAAGTTTGTACCGCATGTTCTTTTTGATCGCCAAGGCATGATTGCGGATTTTGTCATCGTCGATCAGAAAGTTGTTCTGATTTATCAGGATTGGCAAGGACCGGGAAATATTTATGTTTATGCGCGGAAAAAGCTGCGGCAGATCAGTGATTTCAGCCATGAAGCGATGAAAGATCGGTATGTCGCAAAACCGATTTCGATATCTTATGTATCGGCAGGGGAAAAATTAACGGGATGGGTCTTGTCACCGATGCATTTTCAGCCGCACAAAAAATATCCGGCTATTCTGGATATCCACGGTGGCCCGCGCTGTACCTATGGAGCAACCTTTTTCCATGAAATGCAGGTCTGGGCGTCTAAAGGTTATTTTGTCTTTTTTACGAATATTCGCGGTTCAGATGGACGTGGAGATGCATTTGCGGATATCCGGGGAAAGTATGGTGATGTCGACTATATGAATCTCATGGATTTTACTGATGCCGTTTTAAAAAAATATCCGATGATTGATGCAAAGCGCGTCGCTGTAACCGGAGGAAGCTATGGCGGGTTTATGACCAACTGGATTATTACGCATACGGATCGTTATTGCTGCGCTATCAGTCAGCGTTCGATTTCAAACTGGATATCCATGAGCTTTATATCGGATATCGGTCTTTATTTCGGGGCTGATCAATGCGGAGCACAATCGCCGTTTGATTTTGAAACGCAATGGCGGTTTTCACCGCTGCGCTATGTGGAAAAGGCTAAGACGCCAACGCTGTTCATACATAGTGATGAAGATTATCGCTGTCCTTTAGATCAGGGAATGCAGATGATGCAGGCTTTAACTTATCGGGGAATTGAAACGCGGATGATTGTATTTCATGGTGAAAATCATGAATTGTCCCGTAGTGGGAAACCGACGCATCGCCTTCGCCGTCTCAAGGAGATGACAGCATGGTTTGACGCGCATATGCACAAGAGGAGTAAAAAATGAAAGTGGCGATTATCGGCGCCATGGACATTGAGGTGAAAAGGCTGTGGTCATCCATGACGGACCGGCATGTGGCAAAATATGCAGGCATGGAATTTGCTGAAGGAAGGCTATGTGAAAAGGCAGCGGTTGTTGTACGATGCGGCATTGGCAAGGTGCGTGCCGGAATGTGTGTGCAGATTTTAAAAGATCACTATGCGGTGACACATATCGTGAATACGGGGGCGGCCGGTTCATTAAATCCAAGACTGCATATCGGGGAGATTGTCATTTCAAAAGATGCTGTTTATCACGATGTTGACGCGACGGCTTTTGGATATGCGCCGGGAGAGATTCCGCAGATGCATCGTGTTGCCTATGAGGCGGATATCGGGTTGATCCATGCGGCGGAAAAAGCGGCGATGCAGGGTGATCTGCCTTTTGTGCAAGGTCGGATTGCGACCGGCGATCGGTTTGTTTCAGATATAAAGGAAAAAAACCGGATTCGTGAAACCTTTCATGCGGATTGTTGCGAAATGGAAGGGGCGGCCATTGCCCAGGCTTCCTTTTTAAATGGACTGCCGTTTGTTATTCTGCGTTCTATTTCTGATCAGGCGGATGGTTCCGATCTTTCGTCATATGAAGAATTTGAAAAAAAGGCGGCGGAAAACAGTGCGCGTATTGTGCTGGATATGATGCGGGAGAGTGAATCATGGGGACCGTGCTGAATGTGATCGGCATTTTATCGGGCGGCATGATTGGTCTTTTGTTCGACCGCTTTTTGCTGTCGCGCTTTCAGGAGACATTGATAATGGCGACGGGAGTTGCCGTGTTGTTTGTCGGTATTGGCGGAGCAATCAGTCATATGCTTGTTTATAAAGAGGGTTCATTCATGGTTGCAGGAACGGTGATGATGATCGTTTCGCTTGCCTTGGGTGCCCTTCTTGGCGAGTGGTGGAATTTTGAAGCGCGCCTGGAACAATTTGGCGAGTGGCTGAAAAAAAAGAGCGGCAGCGGAGCGGACAGGCAGTTTGTGCATGCGTTTGTGCTTTCGTCGATGACGGTATGTATCGGGGCGATGGCGGTGGTCGGCGCTATTGAAGATGGCATTTATGGCAATTTGTCTATATTGGCGGCTAAATCGGCTTTGGATTTTCTGATCATTCTGGTCATGAGTACATCGTTGGGGAAAGGCTGTTTGTTTTCGGCGGTTCCTGTCGCGTTGTTTCAAGGGGGCATCACGCTGATGGCGCGGGCCTTAAAACCGTGTTTGACGGTGGGAGCGTTGAGGAATCTTTCGCTGGTCGGTTCGGTACTGATTTTTGTCGTCGGTGTCAATTTGGTTTTTCAAAAACATATTCGCGTGGCAAATCTTTTGCCGGCATTATTGATCGCCGTTGCATGGGATTTTCTGCCTTTTTAGAAAAACACATTATAATAGTATCTGCGGCTTCAAGTCGCCGTCAGTAGCGGCTACCTGACGTAACTGAAAATAAGGGGATTTTTAAATGAAGACAGAAAATTTAACGCGGGTTGCCATGATTGCGGCAATCTATACGGCGGTGACGCTGGTTTTGGCGCCATTGTCGTTCGGCATGATGCAGATTCGGATTGCGGAGGCCTTAACGATGTTGCCGTTAGTGTATGCTCCGGCGATATGGGGTGTTTCCCTGGGATGTTTTTTGGCCAATCTGATCGGTGTTATGACCGGTGCAAATGCCCTTGGGTTTATGGACTGTATGGTTGGAACGGCGGCTACTCTTGGCGCGGCGTGGTGCACTTGGAAATTGCGGCACAGGCTGGTTTGCGGTATTCCGATATGGGCTGTTTTGATGCCGGTTGTATGGAATTTTGTTTTTGTCGGCACGGAGCTTGGTATTCTGTTTCCCATTGGCGAAAATGTGATATGGAGTATATTGGTCAATGGGCTGTGGGTTGCCGTCGGTGAACTGATTGCCTGCATAGCGGGATATGGACTGGTAAAAATACTTGCGCATCGGTTGCGGTTAGGCAAGTGAAATAAAAATGTAGAACAGGGGGGCATTATGGCATATCGGCGGAAGAAAAGGCGGATTAAGAAAGGGGCGGTTTTGGGCCTGCTTGTTTTGGTCATTCTTGTTGCGGCATTTATCGGCTTATGGCGTTATTGGCAAAAGCCTAAAGAAATGCCGGCGCCTGCTTTGACACCGACGCCAACAAGTATACCAACGCCAAAGCCGACACTTGATCCGTCGGTGTTTTCTGATCCCCATTCCATTCTGCTGTTAGCGAATAAGAAACATCCGCTTCCATCGGGTTATGAGCCGGATGATCTGGTGGCGGTTACGATTCCGACATCCAATTCGGGGGTGACGATGCGCAAAGAGGCAAATGAAGCGATGACCAAGATGGCGGAAGCGGCCAAGCAAGACGGGGTTATATTAAAAGTATCGAGTGCTTTTCGCGGTGAAAGTTATCAGCATAATTTGTACAGCGGCTATGCGGCGTCTTATGGCTCGGCTAAAGCGGATCGAATCAGCTCGCGGCCGGGTTATTCGGAACACCAGACCGGTTTATGTGCGGACTTTGTCGAGGGTTCCGCGGCGGATTTCAGACCGGATTTTGAAAATACCGCATCCGGGAAATGGCTTGCTGAACATGCGCATGAATATGGCTTTATTCTTCGTTATCCAAGGGGAAAAGAAGAAATCACCGGTTATGCATATGAGCCGTGGCATTTTCGTTATGTAGGAAAGCAGTATGCGGAAGAAATTTATGCGCAGGGTGCGGATATGACGTTTGAGGAATTCTTTAAGCAAGAGGGTGGAGATTATGCCCCGACTTCACCGACACCTAAAAGCTGATATATCGGTATCTGCATGCATGTTTATTTGTTTTGTGTATGGCGTTTCATATAATATTGATTTTAAGAAGATTGTCGTATAAAAACAGCAAAGCTTGAGAGTGATAATACGATATCTTTTGTTGGTCAGGCATTTTTGAAACGATATGGCAGGTATATAGAAATATTAATTTAGGCATTTAAGAGAAGTCGAAAAATTTTTGAGTTGGAAAAGTATGACTTCTTTTTAAAGTCTATTTTTTGGGCATTACTATTGTTTTGTTTATGCTATTTGTTGTATTGTCAAAATCTAAAACAACGCAGATATTATAAATAATGTCTAATAGATAAAGCGTTGCTGTTCTTGAAGTAACAGCACTACTTCTATATAGACTTTCTTTAGATGACACATATAAATTATACTTGCTCATTTTTTGCAATGAATTTATTGCGTTTTTTGTTATCGTAATGAATTCCACATCATTTTCTTTAAGGGCAGTTGCTACTTCTAATATTTGTGGAGATTCACCTGAAAAAGAAATGATAATTCCGATATGATTGGGATCAGCATTTTTGGCTTGTATTATTTGGCTTGCTTCGTTTTGATAATAAATAATATTTTTTCCGATTCTGCTAAATTTAATTGCGGCATCATATGCAACAACATTACTGGAACCAATTCCAAATATATCAATAATGGCTGCTTTTGATATTTTCTGAGCGATTTCCATGATTTTTTTCTCATCAATAAACATTTGTGTTTCTTCAATGGAATGAATTGTAATGCGTGTTAGTTTATTGATGATAGACTGGGGATTGTCATTTCTTAAAATATTTGTTTCATCATTTACATCTAATCCATAGATTTTAAGGCTGGCCAGGTCTTTTATCAGGCAATTTTTAAACTCCGAAAAGCCAGATAATCCAAGTTTTTGGCTCAAACGTACTATTGTTGCCGGTGAAGTATATGTTCTATTGGCTAATTCATGAATAGAAATATTTGGAATAATTTCCTTATTTTTTAAAATATAGTCTTTAAGAGTTTCTTCTACTTCAGAAAAGTTTTTGCCATCACGAAGTGATATCAATATATTCATATACATATTATTGCCTGTTTATTAAACAAACGCAAAATGCTTAAATACATTCATTGATGAAGAACATGATAGAAGTGAAGAAATGTATGAATAAGTAGATAAAACGATATGTCGATATAAAGAGGCAGAAAAATTCATGAACTGTTCAAGTCGAAGAGGATGCAATTGATAATTTCCGGAGAATAGGAAACCATTTCATTTTAAGTACGAACTATAAAATTTAATAGAAAGGATAAGAATATTTCAATTCGTGAAACATTGTTCCACAATTAAAGCGCTTACACGAAACATAATGTATAGTGTTCATAGCTAATCAAAAGTAATTTTTGAAAGGGTGGAATAATGAATAAGAAAGAGGAGATCCTTGGTAAAATACGAAACGGCGTTATTATTTCATGCCAAGCTGTTGAACCTAATCCAATGGCCACACCGGAAACGTTATTGCTTTTTGCGGATTGTGCGGTAATGGGCGGTTGTGTTGGATTTAGAGCCAACATGCCGCAAAACGTGAAGATAATTAAAGGTAAATATCCTAATTATCCGATAATCGGAATTTGGAAAATAGTGACGGGAGATAATCCTGTGTATATTACTCCAACTATGGAGGCTGTGGATACATTGGTTTCGCTTGGATGTGAAATTGTTGCCATGGACGCAACGAACAGAAGAAATGCTCAAGGCAGATATGCATGGGAACTTTTAAAAGAAGTGAAGGAAAAATATCCTGATATCGTTGTGATGGCTGATATTGCAACAATCGAAGATGCGAAAATAGCGGCAAGAGAAGGCGCGGATATCGTTGCAACCACATTATCCGGCTATACAGAGGATACAAAAGAAAAAAATAAAACGGCTGATTTTGAATTGGTAAAAGCCATGAAAGCTGCAAATCTGGGAAAATTTATACTGACTGAAGGCAAAATATGGACTAGAGAAGATGCGGTAAAGGCATTTGAATGTGGCGCAGATTGTGTGGTTGTAGGAACAGCGGTAACAAATCCATGGAAAATTACAGAGAGATTTGTTGAGGCTGTTAAAGAATACCAGGTTAGTAAACAAAAGCATTTGATAAATGGATAAAAGTGCTTCTGTTGAAAAATCATAATTAAAATCAGAAAGGAGAAACATGGATTATGAATTTAGGTTTGGCTTTGTATGTATCACTAATCTGTACATTACTAGACTGGGCTGGCGGTTATGGATGCTATTTAGCGTCTGTTGCTTCGCCGGTCGTTGCTGGTGCAATTACAGGTATTTTATTAGGTGATGCAAAAACAGGTATTGTAATTGGCGGCACATTACATCTTATTTACATGGGGGTTATTGGTGTAGGGGCAGCTATTCCGGCCAATAAAACAACGGCAACAACAATTGCTGTGGCAATGTGCATTTTAAGCGGAGTTGATCAGGAAATTGCAATTGGCTTAGCTGTTCCAGCATCCATTATGGGACAACTATCCAATATTGCAGCGTGGGTGATCAACTCAACATGGATGCACTTAGGAGATAAAGCAACAGAGAATGCTGAATGGGGTAAGATGCAAACGTATAGCGTTTGCGGTTCAATCTTATTTTTTATTGTTAAGTTTATTCCGATTTTCCTATGTGTTTACTTTGGTGCTCCGCTTGTACAATCTTTAAACGAAAATATGCCGGCTTTAGTAACAAGATGGTTAACCGTGGCAAAAGGCATGTTGCCTGCTTTGGGATTCGGAATGCTGTTCTCAATGATGTATAAACCAAAATATGTTCCGTATTTTATCATCGGATTTATTTTGTCAGCCGTTTTCGGCGGTTCTTTATTAGCGATAGGTGTTTTAGGTATTGCTGTAGCATTAATAGCATTCAACAATAGCAATCAACAGGTTGCAACAAGAAGAAGAGGAGCAAGATAATTATGTCAGAACAACAGGAAAATAAAATCACATTAACAAAAAAAGAATTCTTGCAACCGATGTGGAAAATTCTATTTTTCCCAATGAATACGATTAATTATGAGCGTTTCCAAACTCTTCAATATGCTGTTGCTATGAGTTCAGTATTAAAAAAATTATGGCCAAATCATGATGATCAAGTGGAAGCAGCAAAGCGTCACATGGCATTTTTTAATACTACACCAGGCTTATGGTTAACATTCATTATGGGTATAAATGTAGCTCAAGAAGAACAAGCCGCCAATACGGATGATTTAGAGGCAAGGCAAGATATTTTAAATTCAGTAAACGTTGTTAAGTCATCTCTAATGGGTCCCATGGCGGGTATTGGCGATTCACTAAAAGCTACAACAGATGCTATTTGGGGAGCAATTTCCGCTTCAATGGCAATGGGCGGAAGCATATTTGGCGCCATTCTATATGAACTATTCGAAATTTTATATTATTATGTGCTGGGATATTATGCATATAACTATGGATATAAGAAGGGAATGTCTTTCTTAACGGATATCAATAAGAGTGGTTTATTAGATAAAATGATGGACGCGGCATGTACTCTAGGTATGATGTCGGTAGGTGCATTAATTCCTTCTTGGTGCTCATTTAATTTAAATCATGATTTTGCAATTAATAATGCTGTTATTAATCTTCAGGTAGAATTGGACAAAATTATGCTTGGCTTAGCACCTTTAGGATTATCTTTATTACTGGCATACTGCTATAGCAAGCGTGTAAATTCATTAAAACTTGTTGCGGGCTTATTTGTCTGCGCTTTCGTACTTGCTTTAGTAGGATTTGGTGGATAAAGCATGAAATAATAAAAAAATATTAGGAGCATAATTTATGGCTATTGTAAAATACAGAGTTGATAGCAGAATGCTTCACGGTCAAACAGCAGCCGCGTGGGGAAAAGTACTTCACATTGATGAGTATATTGTCGTAAATGCGGATACAGCAAATGATCCCATGCAAGTAACTTTATTAGAACTCGCAGGAACAGGATGTGAGGTTGCGGTTGTGTCACCGGCAGAAGCAAAAGAAATATTTGACGCTGAAGATTTTTATGGCGACAGAACATTTGTGGTATTCAAAACAATTGACGATGCAGTAGAGATTGTTAAAATGGGATATCATATTGATGAACTTTCCATTGGTGGAATGTTTGAAGAAAAAGGTAAAAATAGAATTCAATATGAGAAATGTTTATTTGTTGATGAGCATGATAAAGAATGTTTCCGTTTTTTAGAAGCTCATGGTGTAAACTTAGTCCATCAGGTTGTTCCGGAATATAAGCAATCGAAGTTGAAAGATTTAGTTGATTATTAGGGTAGAGGGCATCGCGATGCCCTCTTTCTTGAAAAAGCAGGTAAGTGATTATATGGATAAAGAGAGTTATACATCATTTGTTGGCTTGTTTAGCCAAAGAAAAAATAAAAAAGAAAAAGCTAGATTTATTGAAAATGCTCAAAACTATTTTAAAAATCTAAATATAGATTTGTCTATTCATGAAGTAAAATTCGGATTAACAAAAATTAGTCATCTTGTATTTGGAGACTTAAAAAGTGCAGAGGTGGTTTTATGTGCTGGATATGATACGGGAGAGTTATCATTAGTCGGGAATGGCGATTATTATCCACTTCAAGAAAATCGAAATCGTTTAAATAATTTTATCAATTTAACCTTAACAATGCTTTTGTCCATTATTATTGCAATTATCGGAATCATTTTTGTGGCAAAAAGCGGTAAACAGGAAGGCGTTATAAAAGTTTTATCAATTATTAGTGGATTTGTGATTATCTTTTTGGCTAACAGAATATCAAAAGGATTACCAAATCGTTCAACATGTACAAAAACCGCATCAATTTACTTGATGCTGGAGCTTGCAAAAAAACTACGGAATAAAGAAGTTGCGTATGTTTTTTTAGATAAAGGCTCTTTTTCAAAAATAGGAATTAACTTTTTGAATGATGACAATCTTTTTTCGGGAAAACAACTGAAAATTTATTTTGATTGCTTTGGCGACGGAAACCAATTGCTTATTTCGTATGATAATATGGCAGAAGAGAAAGCAAAACAAATAAAAAGTTATTGTACTTTCAAATCGGAAGGTGCAAATTTAAGAGATTATACTCCAAATCGATTTGATGATTTAGAAAATATTATCGCAATCAGTAACGTATTTGTTGAAGAAGATCATGGTTGGAAAGTTAAAAATGTAAAAAAAGATACTGATTTAACAACAGACCCGAAAGCGATCGATGCTGTAGAACAAGCGGTAGAAAAAATGATGGGTAGGTAAAATGGTTAAAGATAGAGAAATGTACAGGGCCAAAAATGATAATATAAAAAAATATCAATTTCTTCGCTCCAGATATATAGTTTTTTTAATAATTTTGACTGTAGTAGTAACATATGCGAGTTGGAGCATAGGAATTCCAGTTCCAATTATATGTTTGGTATTGATGAAAATAACATATCGTTTTAATTTTATAAATTCATTGCATATTTTTACGTGTGATTTTAATTATCCATATTTCAAAAAATTATTATTGGTATGTGCTAAGAATGGAAATCTGAGTTTTTATGCATAAGACAGCAAAATGATAGGGGCATGTCTGAGAAGAAAGGAGCGGCGATTTTACATAAATTATAAAGTGTGTTGATTTCTTCGCCTGAAATTTATGAAAACGTTATTGAAAAATGGAAAATTAATTATTGATGGACAAAGAAAAATTGATTCAGGATCAATTCTTTTTGACGAGTCTGGAATTATCAATTTTGGTAAGAATTTATCAGAAAAAGAGGAATATGAAAATATAGATGTAAACGGAAAAATAATACAGCCAGGTTTTATTGATATACATATGCATGGTGCAGTTGGTAAAGATTTTGTTATCGGAAAAGATGCAATTAATCCAGTAGGAAAATCTCTTCTTGAAGATGGGACAACGGGTTTCCTCGCCTCATTAACAGTTTTATCGCATGAAGAAGAAATTAAAATTCTGAAAAGTCTAAACGATGCCATTTCTGATGGAGCTGAGTTTTTGGGCGTACATATGGAAGGGCCGTATTTATCTAAAGAATACAAAGCATTAATGAATGAAAAATACTTAAGAAATCCAGCTATTTCAGAGCTCAATGAGATGATTATGGCTAACCATCATATTAAGGTAATGACAATTGCGCCGGAGAAAGAAGGAATGGAAGAATTTATTCCTTATTTGGTAAGTAAGTCAATTGTACCTATGATTGGCCATACTGCATGCAAAACAAAAGAGGCAATTAGGGGATTAGATTTGGGTGCAAAAGGATTCACGCATTTATATAATGCCATGACGCAACATACTCATCGTAATCCGGGATGCGTGACAGCAGCATTGGCACATAAAAATAGCTATAAAGAATTAATATTGGATGGAGTGCATAATGATGTAGAAGTTGTCAGAGCTACATGGAGATTACTTGGACCTGAAGAAATAATTATGATAACCGATAGCATGCTGGGTAAAGGTATGCCGGATGGCGAATACACATTTAGCGAATTGAAATGTAAAAAAATTGGGAATACTGTTCGCGTAATAGAAACGGGGCGCATAGCTGGAAGCGTGATTTCGATGAATGATGCGGCAAGATTCGTAAAGGACAAATGCTATGCAACAAACGAAGATATTGTTCAAATTGGCTGTGTTAATCCGGCAAAATTGTTAAAACTAAATAATTTGGGAACACTAAACATTGGCAATAAGGCAAATATTGCGGTTTTTGACGAGGATTATAATACGCAGATGGTATATGTAAATGGAGTAAAAAAATGGCAAAAATCAAATGATTAAAATTAAGCAAAGGAGTAAAAGAAAATCATTTTAGAATGTCGGCGATTAATTCGGTTCAAGAGACATTATGTAAAAATTGTTGACTGAAACATCAGCATATGTTGGAGTGACTATAGGCTTTCTTTCGGACAATAAAGAAGGGAGCAGATGAAATTGATTGCGTAATTAAATTTATAAAACAAGATGCCAAAAGAAAGACTATGGGTAACTAAAACTTAAAATAAAAAAGTAAAGGAGAGCAAAAAAATGATAGGCATATTATTACTTAGTCATGGGGAAATGGCAAAAGGAATGGCAAAATCTTGTACTTTATTTTTTGGCGATGATATTGAAAAGTTAGAAGCAATTGGATTAGAGTCGCAAGATGCTCCGGAATCCCTGGATGAAAAGATAAACGGGGCGATAAAGAAACTGGATGACGGGTCGGGAGTTTTAATAATGTGCGATTTAATAGGTGGAACCCCGTTTAATCGTTGCATGTTAAATATTTCAAACTACGATAATGTTGAACTTATAGCCGGAATGAATTTTACTATGCTTCTTGAATTTTTGGGGCAAAGATTAAGCTTAAAGTCTATTCATGATTTAGATATTAATCAACTTATGAATACTGGCAGGGAAGGTATAAAATCTGCAAGAGAGATCATACAGCCTTCAAAAAGTCGAAGAAATAGAAGAGAACGTAGGGAGAAGTGATGAAGGATACATATCACTGTTAAAAAGAGAAGGCCAGTTTATCAGCACTTGCTTTTTATGAATGCATGGTCATACATCTTTTTCTGTATTTTTGACCTGTTTCTTAGCAGGAAAATGATACGCAAACATGATGGCAAGAATAACCGCATTGACGATTTTACCGGACAACTCCAGCGCAAGGATATTCAGCAGCAATAATATGCAATCAACCGCAAAGATAAATAATCTGATGCGATCAATATTTTTTTCTGCTCGGATATTCTTTTCTTTGACATAAAAACTGACGCTAAAGAAATGATGAGCATTCCAAACATCGTTCCATAAAAATTTTATCAAGGATAGGAAAGAAAACAATATGCCCACATCATCGTGTTACAATAACTCCATGACAGATGCGAAGTTCATCACCTTTGAAGGACCGGACGGAAGCGGGAAAACGACAATATCCAAGGCCGTAACCGACCGTCTGCTTGCCCAAGGCTATGCGGTCCGCTATACAAGAGAACCGGGCGGCTCTCGAATTGCGGAGCAGATTCGCAATATTATTTTGGATCCGGCCAATGCGGAAGAAGATGCCCGCACCGAAGCACTTCTATACGCCGCCAGCCGCCGTCAGCACCTGATGGACGTTGTTCTTCCGGCATTGCAGAAAGGAATTCATGTCATCAGTGACCGCTTTGTCGACAGTTCTTTGGCTTATCAAGGATGCGGAAGACATTTGGGGATAGAAGAAGTATATGCGATCAACCGCTTTGCGATTGAAGACCATATGCCTGATAAAACCATCTTTTTGGATGTTCCGGCCGAAGTAGGACTGGCCAGAATCAAAGCGAACCGTTCCTCACTGGATCGTTTAGATCAGGAAGTTCTGCAGTTTCATGAAGATGTATTTGCCGGTTACCGTAAAGTCATTGAAATGTACCGATCACGCATGATTCTGATTGATGCGGCAAGAGATATGAAAACCGTTATTGAAGACGCATACCAGGCCGTCATGGGTATTCTCAATGGTTGTTAAGCTGACAAAAAAAGAACAGGCCGCAATTGCAAAGGCCAAAGATCGCTATGCGCAAGAGCAGGCCAAAAAAGAGGAAAGAATCCGGATTCGCCGGATGCTGCAAAAGATCCAGCCGCGCGCATATGCTTTTTTTGAGCGCAGTATTAAAAATGATACGCTTGCGCATGGATATCTTCTGTATGGCGCATCGAACGCGATGAAAGAAGAAATGGCATTTTTGCTGGCACAGAGTATTTTAACAGCCAGTAAAGAGGGCCTTGTTATAGAAGAAAACTTTTCAGGACAAGAAGAAGCTCTGCTTTGTCGGATTGCCGGTCAAAATGTCCGCAACCTGATTTATTTGGACGGTTATCGGGAAAAGGGCGTCAGTAAAGAAGAAGTGGATGAAATACAGAGAAGGTTTTCACATACGGCGACCGAAAGCGGCGGAAAACGGGTCTGGATTATGACGGGCTGTGAAAATGCTTCGCGCGGCGCGCAGAATTCATTATTGAAATTTTTGGAAGAACCGGCTCCCGGCGTATATGCACTTTTATGTACCGACAGGGTAGACGGGGTTTTAGCGACCATTCGTTCGCGCTGCATAGCCGTGCCGTTTCAGCCTCTGGCAGCTTCCTATTTATATGAACAGGCAATTCATCAGGGCCTAGACGAAGAGGATGCCTTTTTTTTAAGTGCTTTTGGCATATCGCCGATAAAAATGAAGACGATTGTTGCCGAGCAGCCTTATCAGCGAGCCAAAGCGATGTTTCAACAATGGCGCAGTCATAACAAATGGTCGCTTGCGGCTGATTTTGACGTCCGGCTGCGTTTTCAAAGCGGTCAGGAAGATAGCAGCGGAAAAAATATGAAAACCTTGAATATGGAATTGCTGCATCATTTCTTTTCCTTTCTGTCTTTATTCTGCCGCCATGTGTTGTCCGGCTGTGACGAGAAGGGGCCGGCATGGTATCATAAAGCTGTCGAATGTGCGAGGAATGAGCCGGATTTCTATACCCGATATTGCGCCGTCCGACGGATCGCGTGGGAAGAAAATGATCGCGTGAATCGGAAGAATGATCTCAGCCTGCTGTTTGACCAGACATTTTATCGTTTGGAGGATATCCATGAGTGACATGAAAAAAGCGGAGAAAGAAAAAACGCCCGCTGTATCTTCATTTCCATATACCGTACCGTTGAAGTTTAAAAATACCGATCGAACCTACAGCTTCGGAACAAATGATGATTCTTTACAAGCCGGAGAGTGGGTAGTTGTGGAAACCGCACAGGGAATGGAACTGGGACAATGTCTCGATCATGCCCAGCCCATCAGTTTTTTTCATGCGCATGTCCCGCTGAAACCGGTATTGCGCCGCGCCGATGAAGAAGATTTGAAACGTGACGAAGAAAATGTGATTTATGCAAAAGAAGCCTTTCATATATGTGAAAATGAAATTCATTATTTAAATTTGGAAATGCATCTTTTATCGGCGGAATATATGCTGGATCGTTCACGCATTTTATTTATCTATAAGGCGGAACAAAGAGTCGATTTCCGCGAATTACTCAAGCGCTTGGGAGCACGTTTGCATTGCCGCATTGAATTACGTCAGATTGGTGATCGAGATAAAGCGAAAATGGTCGGCGGTATCGGAATGTGCGGTATGGAATGCTGCTGCGCGCGATTTAAAACGCGCATGGACGTCATCTCGATCAATATGGCCAAAACGCAGCTGCTGGCATTAAATACGGAAAAGCTTTCCGGCGTATGCGGCAAGCTGATGTGCTGCTTGAAATATGAAAATGAAAACTACAAGATGCTGACCGACGGGTTACCCAAGATGGGAGCGCATGTGGAGTACGAAGGCGATATGTATCGCGTAACATCCATGAATGTCATGACCGATGAAGCCCGTCTGGAAAACAGTGAAGCCGTACAGACCGTCACGCTGGACGTGCTGCGGAAAGAAGCGGTTATCCGTAAGGGAGTTACCGTTTCCCGTAAGAGCCCGCTTCGCCAGCGCTCAGCCGCCAGTGCTCCTGGCGTACATAAGAATGGCATGAGCTCCGGGCCGATCAGTACGAATTTTTCAACAAGTGCGGAAAGCCGCCGGCATGAAAGCGAGATAAACAATTTGTCCGCGCCGCTATCAAGAGAATCATCACATGCCGGTTTACGTCCGCAAAAGAAAGAACGCCCGACTACGGATCGTCATCGTGCAAAGGCAACGGCGCGTCCTGCAAATGTGACGGTACGCAGTTTCAAGTCGTCACGGACAAAAGCCCGGGAAGCGGAAGGAAAAACAAAATGACAGCCGATGCCGATGTTGAAACAGGCAAGGCGAAGTTATATTTGGTAGCGACCCCGATCGGAAATCTGACGGAAATGTCATCGCGGGCGATTGCCGTTTTAAATGCGGCAGATGTGATTGCGTGTGAAGATACACGTACATCCGGGATACTCTTGAAGCATTTTTCCATTCGGAAGAAATTGATTGCATACCATAAATTCAATGAAGAGCCAAGCACGAAGGGAATTCTGGCTTTGTTAAAAAGCGGAAAAAAGGTTGCGCTGATTTCCGACGCGGGATATCCATTGATCAATGATCCCGGGCAGATTTTGGTTAAGGCGGTGATTCAGGCCGGCTTTGAAGTGACGCCGATTTCCGGACCCAATGCGGCCATCAATGCACTGGTGGCTTCGGGATTAAATGTGCAGCCCTATGCCTTCATCGGTTTTCTGCCGCGAAGTACTACGGAAAGGCGTAAGAAACTGGCGGCATATGCATCTCTTTCAATGACGCTGATTTTCTATGAAGCGCCGCATCGAAGCGCAAGAATGCTGGAGGATGCTTTGGCTGTTTTAGGCAATCGCCCATGTTGCGTGGCACGCGAATTGACCAAGATACATGAAGAATTTATACGTGGTACAATTGCACAGGTTCTACCGATCGTAAAGGAGCGTAAAGGAGAAATGGTCATCATGATTGCCGGCGCTGACGGGCAGGGAGAAACGATGAATATGGAGGACGGGGTAGTTATGGTGCAGGAAAAAATAGCTGCCGGCATGTCGATGACAGCGGCCGTCAAAGAAACGGCGGCCAAGACAGGAATCGCGCGCAATACGCTTTATGATCTTGTACAGGAAAAGAGGAATGAAGGATGATTTTGCTGATGACGCCCGCAATGGCTGTACTTTGCATATATGTTTTGGCTGCCGTATTGCCGGCAATCTATTTGATGCGCTATATTTACCGGATGGATAAGGTAGAAAAAGAGCCGCTGCCCGTCCTGTTTCAGCTGGCCTGGTATGGTGTTCTGGCCGCGCTGTTGGCCATGGCACTGGAAATCATCTTTGAAGATATTTTGTTGCCGGAATTTCATATTGCCAATTCTGCTGTCTTGTCCGTTTTGACAGCAACGGCTGTCGGTTTGATAGAAGAAGGATGTAAGTTTGTTCTTCTGCGACGCCGCACTTGGGAAGATATGAATTTTAACTATCGTTATGACGGCATTGTTTATGCGGTTTTTGTCTCGCTGGGCTTTGCCGCTTTTGAAAATATTCTGTATGTGTTTCGCTATGGCCTTGAGGTGGCGCCCACACGTGCTTTGCTGGCGGTTCCGGGACATTTCGGGTTCGCGGTTATCATGGGCATGTTCTACGGGCGGGCAAAGGTATGCCATGTCCATGGGGATGAGGTCGGTGTAGATGTCAATCTTTGGATCAGTTTTCTTCTCGCCTCCATCCTGCATGCATTCTATGATGCAACGGCCCTGATTGATTCATCCGCGTCGACAATTGTATTCCTGATCTTTGTGATCGTCATGTATGGCGTTATCTATTGTTTGGTTCATAAAGAAGCCAATATGGACAGTCCGCTGGGCTTTTAGGCTTGCGAGTGGAACGATGAGAAATCTGCTGATGTGTGCGTGAGGTTAAGAAATATGGAGATAGAAGCGATTCAAGATCTGATCAAAAATGATGAGGAAACACGGCAGCGTATTGAAACACAACATGAGAAGCGATATAAGCTGAAACAGGAACTGGAGGCGGAAAAGAAACGCCTGACTTTGGAAATGCAGGCGGCAGCGCAGGCACAGGTGGACGCAACACGCAAACAATTGGATGAACAGATCAAAAAGGAAGCGGAAAATAATCAAATTTATCTTGTTAAAGCATCCGGCGATCTGCAGGCGATGTATGATAAAAATAAGGAACGCTGGCGACAGGAACTTTTCAATCGTGTGGTAAAGGAAAAGCAGGAGGCAGCATGAGCTTTGATGAAGCGATGGCGGCAAAAGCCAGAGCGATGTTCGGAAAGCGGCTTTCGGAAGCGGATTATCTGGCATTGATGCAGAAGAAGTCTGTTGCCGATATCGCAGCAGCTTTAAAGCAGAATGATATCTTTGCAAAATCGCTGGAAGGGATCAATGAAAAGGCTGTACATCGCGGGCAGTTAGAAACCTTATTGCGCATGAATGTCTATCATCGTTTGAAAAAGCTGTTGCGCTACAGCAGTACGGATTATGGTCATTTCATTTATGCCGTTGTAGAGACGGAGGAAATCGACTTGATCTTGAGCTGTATCCGGTGGCTGATGAATCAGGACGTGGAAGCGCGAAATGCCATGATTGCCGATATGCCGATTTATATTGCCCGCTATCTATCATTTGATGTGAAAAAACTGCCGGACATACAGAGTTTTGACGAATTATTAACGCTTTTAAAAACGACACGGTATGAGGCGATCGTGGCCCGATACAAAGCCTCCGCTATAGAGGAAATGAATTATATCGGTCTGGAACATGAGCTGCGGGTTCATTATTATGATACGGTTCTGGAAGTTGTTTCTGCTTATAAAAATGTTGGTGAAGGCATGAAACAGATTGTTCTGGCTCGCGTCGAGCTGGATAATATCGCTTTGATCTACCGGCTTAAGAAGTATTTCAAAGTTCCTTCAGAGCGGATCAAGAAGATGATGACACACCGATATTATCTTTTTACGCCGAAACAGATTGATGAATTGATTGAAGTTTGTACAAGCGAAGAGGTGATTGAAAAATTGCAGAAGAAATATAAACGCTACGCACATGGTATCCCCTTTACAAACATTGAGCATTATACAGGCGAAATCAGATATCACATGAACCGGCAGTATATTGAAACCTGCACATCACCGCAATTGGTTTTATTAAGCTATCTGATCTTATCACGGCTGGAAATTCAGAATGTGATTGATATTATGGAAGGTGTAGCATACGGTATCGGCGTCGAGAGAATGAAGGCGCTTCTGGTCTTTTAGGAAGGAGGAAGGCATGGCAATTGTACCGATGAAGTTTGTCAGTATATGCACGGATCGCGCGCATATGGACAGCATGTTGTTAAGAGCTGTAGACACGGGATGTCTGCATCCGGTTGCCGCGGAAAAGATGATCACGGAACAAAATGAAGGAAAACTTTTACGCGAAGAAAATCCGTATGCCTCCTACCGACAGACAATTGAAAATCTGACGCATAGTTTAAGCTATACGATCAAAAAAAAGGATCATGCGGATAAGCATTATACAAAGGAAGAAATTGCGGCCTTCATTCAGAAATTAACCGAAACATTCGGCATCAATCCGGATGGGCAGGAGGTTCTTCTGACACCGGATGATGAGAAAGCGCTGCGCGCATTGAGCGTATGCGGCTTTGAGCGCATGCACGTATGCCGTTATCTGAACTTCGGCTTCGGTCGTCTGCCGAAAACAAGCTTTCCTAAACTGTCAATGTATCAGGATGAATATTTTGTTCATCATCGTCTGCATACCAACAGCCAATATATCTGGATGGTCTATGTGACATCGGATTCTTATGCGCGGCGTGTTCAGAAGATCTTTCAGGATCTCTTCTTTGAGCCCATTGAGATACCGACGATTGATGTGCAGAAACTATTGGAACAATATGCTGAGCAAATAGATGACGTTTACACGTTCTGCCGCGAAGAAAATGAGATTCACGCCATGTATAAAAACGTAGCGGTTCTGAAAGATAAAATGATTTTGTCGGGCTTTATCCCGGAAGAAAAGAGCGATGCTTTTCAAAAAGCCTTCGCCGACTTGCCGGTGGATTTTCGTTTCAAGCAGCCCGATGAGCAGCCGGGATGCCCGACGATCTTAAGGAACAACTGGTTTGCCCGTCCGTTTGAATTATTCGTTCAGATGTATTCTCTGCCCCAATACGGAGACATGGATCCCACGTTCTTGATGGCGGTTACGTATTGCCTCCTCTTTGGCATCATGTTCGGCGATATGGGACAGGGACTTGTCTTAATGGCACTGGGACTTGTGTTTGAGAAAAAAGGAAAGCTGTTTGGTATCATCGGACGCGTCGGCATGACATCAACGATCTTCGGTTTCCTGTTCGGGTCGCTGTTTGGATATGAAGATGCTTTGAATCCGCTGCACCGGAAGCTGTTTCATGTGCGGACAAAATTATTTGAGGTCATGGATAATTCCAATACGATGTTTCTGCTGACGGCGGCGATACTGATCGGTGCCCTGCTCCTGATGATGACCCAAGGCATCAATATCATAAATCGTGCCCGTCATCGCGAATGGGGTGAAGTTCTGTTTTCGCCAAACGGACTGGCCGGTCTTGTTTTCTATGGCGCGATTTTATTTGCGCTGGGGATGTCGGTATTAAAAGTAAATGTCATTACGCCGCTTTATATCCTCTTATGCTTTGGGGTTCCGTTGGTCTGCTTTGTCATGAAAGAACCACTGTCACATGCCGTTATGCATGAAGAGGTGAAACCTAAAGAAGGATGGGGAGGCTATATTACCCAATCCATTTTTGAAACGCTGGAGATTTTGTTGTCGTTTGTTACCAATTCCATGTCGTATTTGCGGGTTGGCGGTTTTGTTTTATCCCATGCAGGCATGATGCTTGTCGTCATGACGCTGGTCAAAATGTCCGGTCATGGAGGGCCTGTCGTTTTATTGATCGGCAATGCCTTTGTCATGATACTGGAAGGTCTGATTGTCGGCATTCAGACGCTGCGCTTGGAATATTATGAAATGTTCAGCCGTTATTATACCGGCGGCGGAACGAAGTTCGCGGCTTTAACTACGCGGATGGATTAAATGAAAAAGGAGAAAGAGGATGCTTACTTTAAATGAAATGTTGATGCCTTTGCTTGGGGTTATGTTATTGGTCGGCCCGCTGGTCTTGTTTTTATCGGGACATATGGATAAAAAGAATGCACGCAGCAGAATGCTGGCGCAGATTGCCATTTTTGCGGGCACATTTATCGTGCTGCTAGTGGTGCAGGCCGGTCGATTTACCGTCTTGGCTGAAAGTGGAGTGACGACAGAAGCAATGATGAATTCGTCAAAGGCCATGGGCTTTTTAGCGGCAGCACTTTCCGTTGCGGCTTCTTCACTGGGAGCGGCGTGGGCGGTTGCCAAAGCGGCTCCGGCAGCTCTTGGCGCCATTTCCGAAAACCCGGACAATTTCGGTAAAGCCATCATCTTCGTGGCTTTAGGCGAAGGTATTGCGATCTATGGCCTTTTGATCTCTATCTTAATTCTGAATAATCTTTGATATGAAAGCAATTGTGATCAGTGACAATACGGATACGGCAGTCGGCATGCGGCTGGCCGGATTTGAGGGTGAAGTAATCAGTGAACGTGCTGCTATTTTGAAACGGCTGGAACAATTGGTGCACGACCCGCAAATGGCGATTGTATTGATGACGACCGGTGTGATTCGCAAAGTGGCGGATGTGGTTTCGCAATATAAGCTGACTCTTTCGCGGCCATTGATTGTAGAAATTCCGGATCGGGACGGTTCATCCGGCATTGGCGAGACCATCAATCGGTATGTCAGCGAAGCAATCGGGGTTAAGCTTTGAATGTGAGGTGAGGACGTGGAAGAGAAGGAAATGAAGATTCTGGAAGCGATCAAGGCAGACGTCCGTGCCAATGCGGATCTGGTTGAACAACGTGTGAGTGCGGAAACAAAAGCCTTGCAGGAGGATCAGATTCGTTTCTTTAAAAAAGGTCTGGAAAAAGAAAATGAAACGTATCTGGAAGGGGAATTGCAGGATCTGCGCCTGTATGCGGCTGTGAAATCATCATGCGGCAGGCTGGAAACGCGTAAACAGCTTCTGGAATTGCGCGGTCGGCTTGCCGAAGAATTGTTTCAGAAGGTGTATGAGGATCTGCAGGTTTTTATGCAAAGCGCGGCATATATAGAATATCTGCGTTATCATCTCGGAAAGATTACGCCGACAAGTACCGGTATTTTCATGGTACGTGAGCAGGATATAAAAGCGATGCAGGAACTTTTACAGGAAGCCGGATACCATAATCCGGTACAGAAAGCTTATTTTTCTTTGGGCGGGTTTCAGTATATGGATGTCGATGCCCGTATGGAGTATTCCTGTCTTTTGAAAGAGCGTTTTGATGAAGCAAAAGAATGGTTTCGTGAAAACTCGGGCTTTCGTTTGACGGAAAGAGAGGAGCATGCATGAATGATGTGATTTATTCGATCAACGGACCGGTTATAACGGTTCGTAACACCGCTTCTTTTTCCATGCGTGAAACCGTCTATGTTGGAGAAAAGGGCCTATTGGGCGAGGTGATTCGCATCAGCGATCGCGAAACGACCATTCAGGTATATGAAACGACCGCCGGCTTGAAACCCGGAGAAGCGGTTCGCGGAAGCGGTTCTTTTCTGCATGCGACCCTGGGGCCCGGAATGCTGGGCAATATTTATGACGGCATTGAACGTCCGCTGGAGAAAATGCATGAGCGGCAGGGCGCATTCCTTATGGAGGGACATTCCGTATCAGCATTGGATGAAACCATCAGCCGGGACGTGCATATGTTGATTGCCAAAGGGGAAAGGGTAACAGGCGGACAAGTATTCGCTTCCTGCATGGAAACGGCGGCCATTTTGCATAAGGCAATGATTCCTAACGGCGTAAAGGGCACGGTTGTTTCGGTGGTCCGGGATGGGCGGTACACGGTAAAAGATGTTTTAGCCGTGATCAAAGATGAAGAGACAGGAAAAGAGACAGAGGTGACGCTGCAGCAGAAATGGCCGGTTCGTATTCCGCGTCCGATTGCGCATCGCGAGCCTTTGTCGATTCCTCTCATTACCGGGCAGCGTGTATTAGACACGATGTTTCCGATTGCCAAAGGAGGCTCGGCGGCGGTTCCGGGAGGGTTTGGAGCCGGCAAGACCATGTTGCAGCATTCAATTGCTCGATATTGTGACGCCGATATCATCGTATATGTCGGTTGTGGTGAACGCGGCAATGAGATGACGCAAGTATTGGAAGAGTTTCGTGCTTTGACCGATCCCAAGAGCGGGCATTCTTTGATGGATCGCACAGTGTTGATCGCCAATACTTCCAATATGCCGGTGGCGGCGCGCGAAGCATCCATTTATACGGGGGTCACAATTGCCGAATATTATCGGGATATGGGATATCATGTGGCTTTAATGGCGGATTCCACTTCGCGTTGGGCAGAGGCTCTGCGTGAGATTTCAGGGCGTCTGGAAGAAATGCCGGCCGAAGAAGGTTTCCCAGCCTATCTTCCCTCGCGTATTGCACAGTTTTACGAGCGGGCCGGTTATGTGGAAACGTTGGCGAAAGAAAAGGGCAGCGTGACGTTGATCGGTGCCGTTTCGCCGCAGGGCGGTGATTTTGCCGAGCCGGTAACACAGAATACGCGTCGCTTTGTCCGCTGTTTCTGGGCGCTGGACAAGGCTTTGGCATATGAGCGTCATTATCCGGCTGTTAATTGGCATGACAGCTCTTCACAATATGTGGATGATCTGGCGCATTATGATGCGCAAAATGTAGCGCGTGACTTCTTACAGCTGCGCGCGGAGATGAGCGAGATACTGCATAAGGAAGATACGTTGATGGAAGTGGTTAAGCTGATCGGTTCAGATGTGTTGCCGGAAGAGCAGAAGCTGACGCTGGAGATTGCAAGAGTTGTGCGGATCGGATATTTGCAGCAGAATGCGTTTCATGCGGAAGATGCGTCGGTATCGTTAAAAAAGCAGTATAAGATGATGCGGGTGATTTCGTATCTATATCATGCGTGCATGGAAAAGATTGCAAAGAAAATTCCGGTGTCATTGATCTTGAAGACGGGTATCTTTGAGACGGTGATCAAGATGAAGTATGATGTTCCTAATCGCAACATTGCGCTTTTGGATCAGTATCCGGAAAAGATTGATAAAGCCTTGGCTTCAATTTTATAGAAAGGCGGGACAAGGTATGAGTTTACAATATCTGGGTCTGGATCGGATTGACGGTTCCCTGATTGCTTTGGATCATGTGAAAGATGTCTTCAATGAGGAGATGGTGGAGATCATTCTTGCGGATGGCTCACATCGAAATGGCCGGGTAATGGCGATCGAGGGTGAAAAGGCGATCGTGCAGGTATTTCAGGGTACGGCAGGGCTTTCTTTGCATAATACAAAAACAAAATTACTTGGGCATACGATGCGGCTGGGCTTTTCCCGGGAAATATTGGGGCGTATTTTCAATGGAATCGGCGAACCGATTGACGGGTTAGGAGCGGTGTATGCGGAGGGCTTTGCGGATGTAAACGGGCGGCCACTTAATCCGGTTTCACGGCAATATCCATGTAATTACATCCAGACGGGGATTTCGGCGATCGACGGTCTGAATACATTGATCCGCGGGCAAAAACTGCCGATTTTTTCAGGCTCCGGATTGCCGCATGATCAATTGGCTATGCAAATTGTTCGTCAAGCGAAGCTGACGGGGGAAGATGCGGAAAGCTTTTGTATTGTGTTCGGAGCGATGGGTGTAAAAAATGACGTGGCGGATATGTTTCGGCGTTCTTTTGAGGAAACCGGCATCATGGAGAAAACCGTCATGTATGTCAATCTTTCGGATGATCCGATCGTGGAGCGTATTTTAACGCCGCGCTGCGCTTTGACATCGGCGGAATATCTGGCGTACACATGCGGTATGAATGTGCTTGTCATCTTGACGGATATGACATCTTATTGTGAAGCGGTTCGTGAATTTTCTTCATCAAATGGAGAAATTCCATCGCGCAAAGGATATCCGGGCTATCTGTATTCGGATCTGGCTTCACTATATGAGCGGGCGGGCATTATAAAAGGGGGCAAAGGGTCGGTTACACAACTGCCGATTTTAAGCATGCCGAATGATGATATCACGCATCCGGTGCCGGATCTGACGGGATATATTACTGAGGGGCAGATTGTGCTGGATCGGGATTTGTTTATGAATGGAATCAATCCGCCGATCGGTGTTTTATCATCGTTGTCTCGTTTGATGAAAGATGGAATCGGGAAAGAGTATACGCGTATAGATCATCAGGATGTGGCCAATCAGTTGTTTGCCTCCTATGCCAGAGTCATGGATGCACGTTCTTTGGCGGCGGTGATCGGGGAAGATGAGTTATCGGATATGGATCAGAAATATATGCAGTTCGGCCGGCGCTTTGAGCAGATTTTTATCGGACAGGGTTTTCATGTTAATCGTTCAATGATTGAAACGCTTAATCTGGGATGGGCATTATTGTCGACATTGCCCGAGTCGGCGCTGGATCGTCTGGACCCGCAGTTAATCAAAGATAATTATGATCCGGAGCATGCGGAAGATACGATACGTCTTGTGATGCAGGGAGAAAAAGAGTGAAGGTACAGACAGCAGCGACAAAAGGGAATCTGCTTCGCTTACGGCGGGCATTGCTGCTTTCTGAAAACGGCTATTCTTTGATGGATCGGAAGCGGAATATTCTCATTGGCGAGATGATGCATCTGGTGGATCGGGTAAAGCTGATCCGGGATCAGATTGCGGATGCGTATGCACTTGGATATTATCTTCTGCAGCAGGCTAATCTATATTCGGGGCAGATTACATCGGTGGTGGAGGAAGTTCCGGTGGAAACGGGAATTCGCTTGACCTATCGCTCGATCATGGGGGTTGAAATACCGGAAGTTTTATTTCAGCCGACAAATCATCGTGAGGTTCCATATGGTCTGGAGTCTACCAATTCGCGGATTGATGAAGCCTATCTGCAGTTTGCGAAAATCAAGGAATTGACCATGACTTTGGCGGAAGTGGATAACAGTGTATATCGTCTGGCTAATGCGATTTCCAAAACGCAGAAGCGGGCGAATGCGCTTAAAAATATTGTAATTCCGCAATATCGGGCGCAAATCAGAGCGATCAGCGATCAGCTGGAAGAAAAGGATCGTGAAGAGTTTTCGCGGATGAAGGTGATTAAGGCCAATAAAAACAAGGTGCAGGCAGATATCTAAAAGGGAAAAATTCACCGGAGAAATTCGGTGTTTTTTGTGAATGAAAACTCCCGGATAGTCTGACAGTGCAAATAAAAAGTCAGATAATGGAGCTGTATACATGATTCAACTATTGAAACCGAGAGTGCGGGCGTCGAGGATATGATGCAGAGACGTTCATGCAGGAATGTATTACCCATTGTCTGGAGAAAGATAAGACAGAAGACCAATTGAAATTGGCTTGGGGTAATCCTGTTTAACGGGAACCGACATACATAAAATTTTCTGCTCTGCTCGATTCATTTTATTATTTGAGAGTTAAGATGGTATCTTGATTGGTGACGAATTGTTCTGCGCTTGCTTTGCAAAGTGTTTTATTTTGAGCATTTGTGATAATGACCATGGTGGTCATATCATATTTTTCTTGCATGGCTTCTAAATCAGTCGTAATGATCAGATCGCCTTTTTCGACTCTCTGGCCTTGCTTTTTGTCGGCATAAAATCCTTCTCCATTGGCGTTAACGGTATCAATCCCGATATGAACAAGCACCTCTACACCACTATTAAGCGTGATCCCGTAGGCATGCATCGTTGGGAAAAAGGCAGATAGAGTTCCGGATTCAACCGCATAGAATTTTCCCTCTTTCGGCTTTATCGCGATGCCGTCTCCCATCATTTTTTCGGCAAACATCGGATCGTTGACGGTTTCAATGTTTTGCAGCACTCCTTTTACGGGAGAAGTGATTTGTATTTCTTTTTTCTTAAATAAATTGAACATAGAAGATCTCCTTGTCTATGCATGTAACGGTATCGTAACAAGATTGCTTTTTTCTCTCAATAGAGCGGTGTACGAAGAAATTGCCGTATTGCTGTGGCAACAAACGAAATACGCAGTTTGTTTTTTTCCTTTCTTTTGTTGGCTATAATGCAAGTGTTAAAAGGAGAAAACAACTGATGAAACACATTAAGATTGCCGCCGGGCTGGCACACGTAGATTATGGCCACATTGCTGATATTGTAAAAGAAGCTGACGATGCGGGAGCGGATTATATCCATTCTGATGCGGCGGATATGCATGACCTGCAGAATATGAAACTGATGGGAGGATGGCAGGTCATCCAGGGAATGCGGAATTATACAGATAAAAATATTGAATGCCATATTTATACAGAATCAATGGATGTTATGTTCATTGATCAGATCCATCAGGCCGGAGCCAATATGCTGATCATTCCGGCGGAGCATTTTATTGGTGCGCAGCTGGCTTATATCATCAACTGGTGTCGTGAACGTCATCTAAAAGTAGGTTTGACATTGGGATGTTACACACCATTATGTTTTGTTGAAGAATCTATTTATGATATTGACCGCTTGCATATCGTTACACATGGCGTAGATGAAACAGACGGCCATGACAACTGGGGATGGAGAAAAAGTGCAGTAGATCTGGTAAAACGTGCTCGTAAGATGATCGACGATAAGAATCCGAAATGTGAATTGGCAATTGATGGCGGGCTACGTGCAGATAATATGGAACCATTGATTGCATGCAGCCCTGATGTGGTCGTATTATCCAGTGCGATATTCAAGGATCCGGAAGGAATTACTGCAGGAGTAAAACGTTGCCGTGAAGCAATTGATACAACAGCTAAAAAATTCAATCTTGAATAAAAAGCAGGACATGCGGGGTTTTCTTGTTGATCTTTGCTGGCTTGCCGCTTCCAGCGTTGCCAGTGCATTAGCGGTCAATTGGATCTTTATCTTTACCGGATTAGCACCCGGCGGCATCACGGGAATGGCGATTATTTTATCGGCGGTTACATCTATTCCCGTGTCTACGATAACGCTTTGTATTTCCGTACCGTTGTTACTTTTGTCTTTCTTTATTTTAGGCACCCCTTTTGGTGTGAAGACTGTATTTGTGATTATCATGAATCCTTTGATGATGGCCTTGATTCCCAAAGTGGACATAACATGTGTTTTTGCAATCCTTCATCCTTTGCTTCAACAAACGATGGCCGCTCTTTTAGGGGGCATTTTGGTGGGTGTTGCCGTTGGACTGGCCCTAAATCATGAAGGTGCTACAGGAGGGACAGATGTCATTGCTTTGTTGATTCAGCATTATGTTCCCAAAATGAAGATACAGACAATTCTATTCTTACTGGATGGGGCGGTTGTGGTATTATCCGGCGTCATCAGTAAAGATGTTATGATTGCCGTCTTTAGTTTGACCAGTTTGGTTATCATCAATCGGATGATTACTTGGTTTACAAGTCATGAATTTACAAAAAGAAAGGAAACCGAACGCCTCTTTTTAGCAAAGTGAAAATAGTATGAGTCAATATAAAGAATTTATTCAATCGTATTTTCAGGAATATTTGCAAGATCTTCAAACTTTGGTGTCTATTGAAAGCGTAAGCGATGAAAATAGTGATTGTGCTCCATTTGGAAAAGGAGTTCAAAAATGCTTTGATGCGTTCTTAGCTATTGCTAAGCGCATGGGTTTTGAAGTGGAAGAAGATGATGGATATGCGATCAGTGCAAATCTGCAAGTTAACACCGATACAGAGTATATTGGCATTTTAGGACATTTGGATGTCGTGGAAGCGGGAAATTTGAGTCGATGGAGCTATCCTCCATTTCAATTAACGGAAAAAGAAGGTATTTTATATGGCCGAGGTGTTAATGACGATAAGGGACCGCTTCTTGCCCAGCTGTATTGCATCAAGGTTCTTCAAAATCAGGGAAATGAATTTAAAAAGAACATTAAAGTGATTGCCGGAGGAGCGGAAGAAACAACCTGGCATTGTATGGAGCATTACTTTAAAAACCATCCCCAGCCTTTGATGGCCTATTCTCCAGATGGGAATTTTCCGATTGTGAATGGTGAAAAAGGAATTTTGACCTTACAGATAGAGCGAACATTGGATAAAAATGGATGTATTTCTGTAGAATCTGTATGTACGAATCCGAAAGGATTTGCGATTGCGGATGAAGTACAGTTGCATTGTTTCTGTAAAGAGACAGAATCTCTGCCGGATGAGCTCAAGAAGTATTTTCAATCGCCGAAGGGATTATTTGTCTTTACCGGGAAAAGCGCTTTGACAAGAAATCCACACAAGGCAGACAATGCATTATTTAAAATGATTGATTTTGTGATGTCGCATGCAATGTATTTTGATCACGGGTTCGTTGCAGTCTGTGAAGAGATACAACGTTATTTTCGCGATCCTTATGGAAAGGATTGCGGTTTTTATCATAAAGATAAAGATATGGGAGAATCGACATTGGCCGTCTTTGATCTTCAGATTGCAGATGGAGTTTGTGCGTATAAATTGGATCTTCGCTTTGATCATCATCGGACCGGTGAAGAGATATTTTCTTTCTTTGAAGCATTGTTAAAAAGACCTGTTTTGCTGGTACGCATGAAGCGTCCGCTGTTTGTTCCGCAGGATGACCCTCTGATTCAAAAATTGTCTGCCGCCTATGAATTTATTTGTCATGAAAAAGCAAAATGTTTTTCAAAAGGAGGCGCAAGTTATGCCCGCGTACTGGATCATGGGGTTGCGTTTGGCGCTACTTTTGATGGATATGATACACATCCGCATAGCTATGATGAGAATATGCGTACTGAAGATTTGATGAAGGCCATGGAGATTTATTGCGAATCCATACGCCGCCTGGCTTGTGAATGATTTTGTTTTTACCGCATTGTTGTGGAAATAAATAGAGTGGGGAATTCGTTGTTTGAAAGCGCTTTAGATGCTACGCTATTTAAAATAAAGGAGTAAGTCATATGTTTAAAAAGATTCAAGGTAAACTGCAAACATTTGCAGGGGCCATGATGGTTCCCATCATTTTGCTTGTTTTGGTTGGCTTCTTCGTTGGTATCGGCAGTGCGTTTACCAACTACATTCTGACCCCGGGCGGGTTCTTTTACAACATTTTCTCCATGTTGTCTTCATGTGGATTCTTTTTTATGAATTCACTGCAAATGTGGTTTGCGGTAGCAATCGCATTTACATTGGCTAAGAAAGAAAAAGGCTGGGCTGCTTTTGCCGGACTGGTATTGTTCTTTACGTATACAAGCGGTATAGGAAACTGGGCAAGCTTAAATGGCGTTACGGCGGATACCGTATCCGTAGAAGCATTGATCAAAGGCGGCATGGCAATGGAAGAAGCCATGAACTACAATGCTTTGTTTGGAGAAGTGTTAGGCATTTTCACATATAACATGGGCATGTTCTCCGGTTTGATCGTAGGGGTTATTGCATCTATGATTCATAATAAATTCGTAGATACAACACTGCCGGAAATGTTTGGCTTCTTTGCCGGAACAAAGATGGTGATCATTATGGTAACCTTGGCCTCTGTTCCATTGGCAATCATTACATACTATGTATGGCCCTTTATTGGCGGAGGTTTGCAAGCGCTCACGACATTTATCGGAAATTCCGGACTGTTAGGAACCTTTGTATTTGGGACGATGGATAAAGCATTGTTACCATTTGGACTGCATCATTTGATTGCCTTCCCCATTGAATATTCTCGCGTTGGCGGCACGATGGAAATTGATGGAATTGTTTACGAAGGGGTTAGGAATATCATTAATGGACAAGCGGCAAGCGCTTCTGCTGCAGGATATATCACGCGTAACTTTACAAACGGACGTTTGTTATTTCAGCTGGGAGGAATTCCCGGTGCCGCTTTGGCAATGTATCATTCGGCAAATAAAGAAAATCGAAAAGAAGTTGCGTCAATCTTGCTTCCGGCTGTCTTTACGTTGATGGTAGTTGGTATTTCAGAACCGTTTGAATATACATTCTTATTTGCAGCACCTGCTTTATATTGGCTGGTATATGCTCCATTATGCGGTCTATGCTATGTATTGGCGGAAGTGTTTAAAATCTCTATTAATGGAACAGCATTATTCTTCATGATTCCAAACTTGTTCCAACCCCAAAAAGTGCATGCCATGCACGCCCTGTGGCTGATTCCGGCTATGTTCGCCGCTTATTATTTCATCTTCAAATTCCTGATCAAGAAATTTGACTTGCAGACTCCGGGACGTGGAGAAGCAAAAGTACATTTGTTCTCTAAAAAGGAATATCGTGATGCTAAGGCGGAGAGCCATGGAACAGCTGAAAAAGCGAATAGCGAAAGTCTGGAATTTCGTATCGTTGAAGCTTTGGGCGGAGCTGAAAATATTGTCAGTGTAACCAATTGTGCAACGCGTTTAAGAGTAACCGTAAAAGATGAATCCCTGGTTGCAAGTGATGATGATTGGAAAACATATCTGGAAGCGCGAAATGTGGTACATGGAGATCATTCTTATCAGATCATCTATGGTGTACAGGTTCAGAACATTACGACAAAAGTCAAAGATATCTTAGGCATGGATTAACTGTGGCAGGGAGAACTTTTGCCGTCACTCGTATAGCAAGGACTTCCTATGAACAAGCAAGAGTATATTTCAAATAAAAACAAGTGCAAAAATCCCCATGATATGCGATACGTTCGATATCTTAAAACGGCATCGATCGTCGTGATCCTGTTGGTGCTTTTATATACTGTTTCATTGGCACAGATCACCAAAAGGGATTTTGCGCAGATCATTTCAGAAAACATAACGATTACTTGTGGGTTTGTCCTTGCGACGCATGCTTTGTTGACATTTTATGTGTCCAAAGGATTGATTCGCGAGATGCCGAGTTTGGAATATTTTGAGTCTGATCGGTTAAAATTACTTTTGATCACGATTTCCGGTTTTGCGGCAATGAATTATGTGACGGGGATCTTGGGAGTTATCTCGCTGGCGAAATTCTATCGTTGGAAAGATTATTATTCATTTTCGGAAATGCTGGAAAAGGCACGGAAGGAAAAGCGTCTGCATGAATGTATTCTTTTGTTGCTGATGTATCTTGTTTTATGCGGCCTTCAGTGGGCGTTAGGAAGTATGGTGTTACGATAAGTTATGAAAAGTGCAATTATTTTAAGCCATGTCAGTTGTGCGTCTTTGTATCAGTACGGGTGCGGACTTCATGATTTTATTGCCAGTAAGGGAATAGAAAAATTTTGTATCCAGATTCATTTTTTGAATAGAGTGGTTTACCAGTTCATGAATGATGCATGTACCCGGGATAATGCGCAATGGCTGCAGAGAAAATCGAATTCTGTTCTGTATTTTGGGATGTCAACGAAGGATCTGTTTATCAAAAACGGTGACAGTGATGACAATATTGTTTACAAATATGGACTGGATCGAGCGCAGTATACGTTTACGCCCGGGGGAGTTCCTATTGTCTTAAAGGGATGTGGAATTGTGGGAAGTGTGGCGGTCAGCGGCATGAAACCTGAAGAAGATCACGGCATGGTGATTGATTTCTTTAAGACCATGAAGGTATCAACAGAAATGGAATAATGTATGAAAAAATATTATCAGCCTACGAAAATTCACTTTGGTCAGGGGGCGTTATCTTTGCTTCCAAGGATTGTTTCTCAATATGGGAAAAAAGTTTTTTTGGTGACTACACCGGATGAACCTCTACAGCCATTGTATGCACAGGTTAAAGAATTGCTGAAAAAAGCAGGGATTTCTTATTACCATTTTGACAGGGTCATGCCCAATCCCACAGCGGAAATAATCGAAGAAGGATTTTTTATCTTAAGGCAGGAAGCTTGTGAAGCGATTGTTGCTTTAGGCGGAGGTTCAAGCATAGACAGTGCAAAAATCTTATCCTTGGTTTATGGAAAAGATGAGATTGACTGGGACGATCTATTAAAAGCGTTTGGATCTCCTTATGAAGATTATCCGCATTATAGTGATTCCTCGTTGCCGCTGATCACGATTCCCACTACCTCCGGAAGCGGTTCTCAAGTGACACAGGCGGCTGTTGTCTCGCGAGGCCGTGATAAGGTAACAGTCTATCACCCGGATTGTTTTGCCAAGGAATGTATTTTAGATCCAAATCTGGTGGTGACTCTTCCGAAACGTATGAGCATGGCAACCGGATTTGATGCGTTTACGCATGCATTTGAAAGTTATCTAAACATACATCACAGCATTTATTCTCGATTTGACAGTGTCAATGCTTTGCATTTGATCATCAATCATTTGCCGCTGTTAAAAGAAGACCTGACAAATATGGAGCATAGAAGGGCTATGAGTTTGGCCGACACCTTGGCAGGTAAAGCACTTGCCAATTCAGGTGCAGATATTCCGCATCCATTAAGTGAGATTATTGGCGGCATTACGCATATGACACATGGAATTGCCCTGGCATGTGTTTTTGTTCCATTTATTGAAGTGATGCAGGAAAAACATAAAGAAGATTTCAATGCCTTGGCGCATATACTGGATCCACAGTTGGAGAAAGAAGCAGATGGTTCTGCATTATTGGCAGGAATCGTAAAAGATTTTATGAAGTCCATTGAAATGGATGTTACTTTATCCGAAAATGGTGTTTCGTCAGAAGATTTTGCCATGATCTGCAAAGCTCCTGTTTTACATCATTTGCCCTTTGCCACGCATGAAGAATGTTTAGCTATTTTAGAAAAAGCCTATGCCCGGAATTGATGCGATATTTTTGGATTTAGATGGAACGTTATTGACCTCAAACAAAGAAGTGGATCCGGTTGATCGCGCTACTTTGCTTTGCTGTTTGGATGCGGGGATACAAATTATCTTAGTATCCGGAAGGCCGATCTTTTATGTGGAATCGGTAGCGAAAACGATTGATTCACGTATAAAATGCATGGGATACAATGGTGCTTTTTTTAAGGATGAGCACATTACAATTGATCATTGTTTTACAAAAGATCATTTGCATGCGGTGCGGAAACTGTTGGATGAGTATTCGCCCGTACAATATTATTTAAAAGGATTGAAGACAATTTATTCGACCGATAGCGATCAAAGATTTGTATATCCTGAACTTCAAGAGAATGGTTCTGTCTTAAGAATCGACTATGCGCCTTTTTTAGAAATAGATCAGCCTGTATATAAGTTTATGGTTCTGGATTCCAGAGAGGATGTATTATCTCGGTTTGAAGAAAAAGTGAAACAGTTTGTTTCTGTAACATCCAGTCATAAAGGAAGCTTGGATGTGATGGAAAAAAATGTGAACAAAGGGAAGGCTATTGATATTCTGATCCAAACTTATCGCTGGTCCCGGGATCGTCTGATGGCTTTTGGAGATGCCGTTAATGATCTGGAGATGTTCAAAAAAGTAAAATATAGTATCGCTATGGGAAACAGCGCAAATGTTGTCAAGCAACAGGCATGGAGCGTGACCGATTCTCATGATGCGAATGGAATCACGAAAGCCATTCTAAAAATTGCAGATGGTTTATGAAGGAAATACATTGGTCAAAAACTTTTACGCCAAAATGGCTAATCCGGGATGTTATTGATTTCGGTGTCATGAAAACCAAAAATATATCTTAGTCTTGGTATATTTTGGCGATAAAATGAATGCGTATGTCATGCTGGAAACATTTGCAGGCCTGCTGATTTTAGTTTGAAAAGAGTGATAGAGCAATGAATCATAGAGTGTATAAAATCTTACAGTTACTTTTGGCACAAAGTTCACCATTAACGGTTGATCAGATTGCAAAACAGGTTGAGGCTTCTAATAAAACGGTGCGCAACGATTTAAAGGAAGCCGTGGTATTATGTGAACCCTATCAGGTTTCCATCTCTAAGAAAACAGGTGTCGGAGTGGAATTGTCGGGTTTACATTCTAATAAACTGAATTTAAAGCGGGTAATTGAACAGAAAGTATCGGGGCAAATGGAATATTCTTTGGCCACAAGGAGAATTTTTATTTCCTTGCGTTTATTGAATGCGGATGAACCGATATTTGCAAGCTCTTTAGCAAAAGAACTTTATATTTCTAAAGCTACTGTACATAAGGATATACGCTCTTTGCGCTCTGCCTTTGAAGCCTATAAATTGGAAATCTGTTCTTCTGGAAACGGCATGTATGTAAAAGGAAAAGAGAGACATATACGAGATGCAATTTTTTCCTTTATGTATCGCGACAACGCTTATTATAAATTAAGTGCCATTTTATTAAATGCGGAGCAAACGGTATTGGATAATGAGTTTATTTATCCTTCGATGGATTATTGTGGAATTGATTTTAAAACGATTTTTCAAATTGCATTAGATCGTGGGAAAAAGGTATTTGATGGATTATCGTATCAGAGGACACAAGCTTTATTGCTGAGAATCTTTATAAATGTTATTCGCGTGACGAGTGAACATTCGATTGCATTAAGCCGAAAATTTTTATCACAGATCAAGGGCTTAAAATATGATGCAGAAGCAAAAAATATATACAACGGGATTTTTGAAAAATATGATGTAATGTTTAATGAGCTTGAAGTGCAGTATCTTCGTGCCTATATAAATTCCACCTTGACCTCTTCGGTGCAGGAAAAAGAAACTTCTTTAGAAATGAAGGCCAGAGAATTTACGTATAGTTTGATTGCGGCCTGGGGAAAGAAATTAAAGTATCCATTTGATCAAGATAAAAAACTGTTTGAAAATGTGCTGGCGCATTCTCTGCCGGCTATGCTACGTTTTCAGCACGCTATTCCTATAGAAAATCCATTGTTAGAAACCATTAAGGCACAATTTAAAAATACCTTTCATGTGACGGCAGAATGCTGCAAAGAATTATCCAAAAGATTTAATATCAAAATATCTGAAGATGAAGTCGGTTTTCTGTCATTACATCTAGCCTTGGCACTGGATCGAAATAAAAGACCTCTTAAGACGTTATTAATATCTGATAATGGATTGGGAGTCAATGAACTGCTCTTAAGACGGATCAATTTGTTGGTTCCATATATTGAAATAGAAAAATACATTGATATTTTAGAGGTAAAAGATATTGATATTAAAGAATATGATTTGCTTCTTTCGACCAATGACAGAATCTTTTTTGACATGGTACCAACGATCTTTATTGGCTCATTGCTTCAAGAAAGTGATTTTATGCGGTTAAATCAAATCGGATATAAATACTACAACATCATCAATGATCCGATCATCAAAATGCAAGAAGAAATAGGCTCCAAGTTGTAGTTCTTTCAAGATATTCGATTTTATTATTTTGTACGATGCATCTTTCAAAGTAAGAAAATAATTTTTTTATGTATAGCCAACAGTTCAACAGTTCAGACTTCCTTTATGAAATCATATCACTTGCCAGCCAATTCAAGAAAGTGCTAGACTTTAGCATATCAATAATGCATTGCAGATACAATTTCATTGAATTCAGGAAATAGGACAGCTATGGAAAGGGCTGATTGTTTACAGCATAGAGGAGCGGCGAGTATTTTTAGGAAAGATAAAAAGAATAGAAACCTCGGAAATATTGAAATAATCCGATTCATGCAGTGATCAAAATGAGGAGGCGGATAAAATATAATGAAAAACATCAAGAAACTGACAATTTTACATTCAAACGATATGCATGGGGATTTCATGGCGGAGCAGATTGATCAAAAGCTTGTCGGCGGCGTAAGTCTTTTGTCCGGCTATGTGAACAAGGTTCGTGAGGAGGAAAAGAATGTCCTTTACGCCATTGCCGGAGATCTGTTCAGGGGTTCGGTCATTGATTCGGAATTTAAAGGAATTTCAACGATCAATATCATGAATGCGCTGGCTCCGGATATTGTCACAATTGGGAATCATGAAATTGATTATGGCATCGCTCATCTTTTATTTATTGAGAAGTGTGCGCTTTTTCCGATTATCAATGCGAATCTTTATATCAAGTCCAATGCGGCTCGGCTATTTCAGCCGTGTAAGATCTTTGAAATTGACGGTATGAAAATTCTTTTTATCGGCGTGATTACGGAGAGTGTGATGAGCGCGGCAAAGTCAGATGAAGTCGGTGCATTTATTAACACAGAAGAAGCCGCAAAGGAAGTCGGGAAAATCTGTGATGCCTATAATGCCATTGATATTGATTTTACGGTTTTGCTTACCCATATCGGTATTGAGGATGATAAGGCGCTGGCTGCACTATTGAAGCCGGAGTGGGGTGTTGACGTGATTATTGGCGGGCATTCGCATACATTGCTGCACGAGCCGGTGGTTGTCAATAATATTCCGATTGTACAGGCCTATGTGGGGACAGATTATATCGGGCGCTTTGATCTGCAAATTGATACGGATCAAAATGCGATTGATTCCTATCAATGGCAACTCATCCCCATCAATGATCAGACATGTTCGCCGGACCATCAGATTGAAGATATTATTCAGCGTTATAAGAGTGTCACGGATCAGAAATATGAGCGTGTGCTGGCACGCTTTTCCAAAAAGTTAACGCATCCCAATCGCAGTGAAGAAACGGAATTGGGAAATTTGTTTGCGGATATTTTTAAGGATACGCTGGGTGTGGATATTGCGTTGATTGGTTCAGGCTCCATCAGAAATAAGTCTCTTGGGGCGATTGTTACTTATGGTGATTTGTGTGAATGCTTTCCATATGATGATTCGGTTTATATGCTTAAAGTCACAGGGCGTCAACTAAGGCAAATGATTACCTATATGCAGAGGGATGAAGCATTTTTTGGCCATACGGAATATTATCAGTTTTCAAAAGGGGTTCGGATGGTTTATTCGCGCACAAAGCATACGCTTGAAAAGTTTGAGTTGAATGGAGAAACTGTTAAAGATGATGATTCTCGTTTGTATACAATCTCCTTGCAGTTGTTCCATTTTAATAATTTGGAAGATACTTTTCATGTATCGCTTGCGGAGATTGAGGCAAATATGAAGCCGTATATCGTCGCGACTTCATGTCGGTCAGTTTTGGAAGAGTATTTGACGACGCATCCGCAGTTGAAATCGTCTGTGGAGGGAAGAAATATTGTGATTGATTGATCGTATTCAATCATAGAAAGAGCATAAGCCATACGGGCACACGTTATCGTTATCGAAAAACAGGTCATGAGAAAAGAACCAATATTTGATGCTTTGATCATGATGCTGTTTTTCTTTTACGGATCGTTCATGAAGATGTTTGGAGAAATGGATATCGTCACATCCTATGACGATCCAAAACGAAGCAGATTTAAACTTATCTTCTTCATGTATTCTTTGCAAATTTTTCCTTATCGTATTTTAATTGATCATCTTTTGAATATGGAGCATATTTATTGCCCCATAACAAAAGGTTTTTTAATATCAGAATCAATTCATTGCCAGCTTGGGTTAATGAATAACTGACGCGCATGATATTTCCGTCTTCAAAAGCTTTTCTTTTTATCACACCTTTTGATTCAAGCTTATGAAGATTTGTGGAGAGCATTTTTCTGCTTAAGCCTTCATGATAGCTCAATATTTCTCCAAAACATTTTGGCCCGTCAGATAGGCATACAATAATAGACAGTTGCCATTTTCTTGCAAATATTGCGGTACAGGCGAAGAATAAATTATCAAAGTCTTCTTTTTTCAGGCAGGTATTTTTATTAATCATTTTTTACTTACCTCATGTCCTTACGTAATGGAAATACAATCTGTTACTTTTGAGAAACCGGTTACATGAAAGTGCCTAATTGAAGGCTAAACACACAGCATTTTACAATACAAATATAGAAATAGATAGTGTCTGCTTCTACAGGTGCAAGTATATAACTGTATATTTCATTGTATCACGTTGAATAGAAACAAATTTTTTCAAGGCAGTATAACCATATCTGAACGGTATATTTACAAGCCAATAAAGCAGAATCTCAAATTATAAAGTAACGAAAAACAAAAGGGGGATAAAAAATGAGAAATGTAGTATTAACACGGATTGATGAAAGACTGATTCACGGGCAGATGGCCACATCATGGTTGAAAATCAGATCGGATCCTAATTACATCTTGATCGTTGATAACATGCTGGGTGATGATGTCCTGCAAAAAAGATTGCTGCATATTGTCGCAGATCAGCTCAATGTATCTGTCGATATCAAAAATGTGAATGATGCGGCACAATGGTTATCACAAGACGCTGAACCGGGACAAAACATTATTGTTATGGCAAAAACGCCTGAACCACTTCTTGCATTAATTAAGAAGGGTATCTGCTTTCCTGAAATTATTCTCGGCAATATGGGAATGAAGGCAGGGAGGAAACGCTTCAATCGTAATATTTCGGCAAGCGATGAAGAAAGGCAACAACTTGCCGATATCATATCTTTCGGTACGGAAATTTATTATCAGATGGTACCGACAGACTTAAAGAAGCGCATTGACCATCTGTTGCAATAATAAAAGAAAGGGGATTTAAATGACAGCTTTACAAGCAGTACTGATTGCATTGTACTATGTTTTAGCAGAAAGCCCATGGCCGTTTGGCAGTATGGGGACGTGGGCTACCATTGATCGGCCACTTGTATCGGGATTGTTTGTAGGTTTGATTCTTAATGATCCAGTCAAGGGATGCATCATCGGCGCAACGATCAATATCATGTATCTCGGTGTTATCTCCGCCGGCGGTACGTTGCCGGAAGATTCTTCCATGGCGGGAATTATGGGGGCCGCTTTTGCCATTGCCGGCGGTCTTGATACGAATGCGGCTTTGGCTCTTGCCGTCCCGCTTGGAGTAATCGGTTCTGTCATATGGGTATTAACGATGACAGCACAATGCTTTGTTGTCCAGCTGGCTCAAAAGTGGATTACTGAAGGGCGATCTAGATTGATGATGTTGGCAAATGTTTGGCTGCCGCAGGGCGTTAAAGCGATCATTCGTTTTATTCTTGCCTTCACGATTGTTTATTTCGGCTCTAAGGGTGTCGTTGCCGCTGCCGATGCATTGAATGGCAGCGTTGTATTACAGGCCTTAAATGTCATGGGCGGCGTTCTCCCGGCAGTTGGTATTGGCGTTATGCTGACAACGATTTTCAAAGGGAAAGCGAGAATTTTTCTGTTTCTTGGCTTTTTTGCGGCAAGTTTCCTTGGCTTGAACACGATTGCTATTGCACTGATTTTTTTCTGTATTTCAATTTTAGTTGTCGGTTTTACAAAAGAAGACTTTTCAGCGTTTCATAATTCTGCAAATGTACAGGAAACAGCGTATAAACTGCTGGATAAACAATTACTGTTCAAGATGTGGCTCCGTTGGGAAATGTATTGTGAATCTTGTTATAACTATGAAATCATGCAGGGGCTTGGTTTTTGCAATGCGATGGTTCCTGTTCTTGAAAGATTGCATGGAAATAACAAAGAAGAGCTCACAAAAGGTATGCAACGTCAATCCGTATTTTTTAATACAGATCATAATTTTGGCGGAATGATCATGGGCGTATGTGCTTCAATGGAAGAACAACGTAAGCTTGGAAAAGACATTGAAGAAGATGCTTTTACTTCTTTAAAGTCCGGACTTATGGGACCTTGTGCAGGTATTGGCGATACAATGTCACAGGTTGTTTTGATTCCGGTGCTTGCCGTCATTTTTATCAATCTTGCTCAACAAGGTCAGGTATGGGCGCCGATTGCTTATACAGCCCTGTTTATGTTGATCTGGTGGGGTGCAGGTTATTGGATGATGAAAACCGGGTATGAGCAAGGTGGAGAAGCAGTTGTCAGGCTGATGGAATCTGGTTTATTCAAGAAAGCGATCGCGGTAGCAAATATTCTTGGATGTGCGGTTTCGGGTGCGCTCATTGTGAACTATGTAACCTTGAATTGGACAGTATCGGTTATTCAGCAAGATGTCATAATTTTTGATCTGCAAACAGGAGTATTGGATGCGATCTGCCCCAAGATCATGCCGTTAGTTGCTACGCTCTTGATTTATAAAGCGATTAAAGGTGGTAAAAAAACGGGCTTGGTTATGCTTGCTGCAATGATACTTTCTTTACTGCTGGCTATGCTTGGCTTGATTGGGTGATCTACTAGAAAGGTTTTGTCATGCAGAGGCGAAATTGAATGCTGTATGACAATTTCAGAGGACGATGATTGGAATTTTATTAATAAGTCATGGAGAATTTGCGCAGGGAATGTTGGCTTCCAGCCATCTGTTTTTCGGCAGAGATATTTTGCAGATAGAGGCATTATGTTTAATGCCGGAGGAATCACCCGATACATTTGGCGAGAGGTTGAAAAATAAGATCAGTGAACTGAACGATGGCTCAGGTGTTGTTATTCTTTGCGATTTGTTGTTTGGAACGCCATGCAATCAAAGTGCATCTCTTCTACATGAGGATGTAAAGGTTATTTGTGGAGCGAATATGCCGTTGTTGCTGGAATTACTCAGTCAAAGAAATTTGCAAGATGAAAATGGTCAGTATCTTTCGCTGAAGAATATTGATCTTAATTCGCTGCGCGCTATCGGCGCAGAAGGTGTATGTAATCTGGAAGAAAAATTATAGAGGGAGAGAATAATGAAAATCAGTAATGTAGGCATGTTTGTTGACAATCTAGAAGCATGCAAAACTTTTTTCGAAAATTATTTTGGAGCTTTGGAAACAATGGAATACCATGATGAAAATGGGTTTAAGGAATATATTTTGAAGATCGGAGATGGCGCGAAGCTGGAAATCATGACAAAGCCGGAAATACATGATTTAAAAAAAGATCCGGATAGAACCGGTTTTGCACATATCTGCATCAAGCTTGACAGCAAAGAGGATCTTGACAGAGTAATTGATAAGATCCACGCATCAGGTTATAAGGTTTTTTATGAACCGGCGACAAATGGCGGAAAAGAAATTCGGGCAGTCATGTTTGAAGATAACGTCTTTGAAGTCTGTTATTGATCATGGTTTGGGGGTGATATGACACTTTTTTATAAACTTTTCGGTAAGCGGAAGCCTGTTATCGGCATGGTTCATTTGAAACCTTTACCCGGGGCGCCCGGATATGATGGTAATCTCGAGCATATTTATACATATGCCTTAAAAGATCTTAAGGCTTTGGAAGCAGGCGGCGCAACGGCATTCATGATCGAGAACTTTGGTGATATTCCGTATGATTGTAAAAATGATTTAATTACACTTACGGCTTTTACAAATATTACCAGTAGGCTACGCCAGAAAAGCAGAATGCCTATGGGCATCAATGTTCAATTCAATGATTTTCGTGCAGAGTGGGCAATCGCTTATAGTACAGATGCAGATTTTATTCGTATAGAAGTGTTCGCTGAAAATAGAATTGGGCCAAATGGTATCTTTGCAGCATGCGGGCCTGAACTAATGCGATTGAAACAGCGCTATCCAAAAGACATTGCGTTATTATGTGATCTGCAAGTTAAACATACGGTGGCTCTTAGGGAACAATCTTTAGATTTTACGATTGAATCAATTATTGAAGGCGGTGGTGACGCAATCATTGAAACCGGAATGGTTACCGGCAAGAAACCTACAATTGAGGATGTTAAAAGAACAAAACAAATAGCGGGCGCTTTTCCGGTTATTGTCGGATCTGGTGTTCATGCGGCTGTTGCAAAGGAATATTTTGATATATGCGACGGTGCAATTATCGGATCGGATTTTAAATATGGCGGAAATGTCAGGAATCACATTGATGAAGATCGCGTTAAGAACTTCATCAACACAATAAATCAATAAATGGAGGAGCAATATGAAACATGAAGAACTATTTAAAAATAAAATGATCATAGGTATGGTCCATCTTGATCCATTGCCGGGGAGCCCCGCCTATAAAGGTAATAAGGACGAAATCGGAGAAAAGGCATTGGAAGATGCGCATACGCTGATTGATAATGGGTGCGATGCCATCATGCTGGAAAATTTTAATGACTGGCCACAATATAGCACAGAAGTACCGCTGGCCGGATATTCATTACAACTTAAAATTGCAACTGAAATTCGTGCGTTCTGCAAAATACCATTTGGGGTGAATATTGAGATGAATGCATGGAGACAAGAGTGGATTATGGCATATGCTATCAATGCGGATTTCATTCGGGTTGAGGCATTTGTTGATAATCGAGCAGGGTCATTTGGCTATATTGGCGGATGTTCTACTCCTCTTGCACAGCTGCAAAAGGAATACCCTGCAAAGACAATGCTTTTTACAGATGTTCATACTGCGGAAACATACGGTGTACCAGATGTTGCGATCAATGAACTGGCGGGAAATGCAATTGGACATGAAGCAGATGCCATTATCGTTACAGAAAATGATCAGTGCAATCACATTACCGTTGAGGATGTAAAGAGCATGAAAAAACATATTGGAGATTTTCCTGTTATCGTCGGCAGCGGAGTTCATGAAGATAATGTTTTGGATTATCTGCAATATGCGGACGGCGTTATTGTTGGCCGCGGATTTAAAAAAGGAGGAAAGGTCGTTTCCTCATATGTAAAGAATTTTATCCATCTGGTGAGAGAAAAATATAAACAGTAAACCGTACAAATATCATGAAAGCGAGCTGCAGTCAGGAACGAAACCTTTGGCAGATGATTGAGATTTTATCCGATATAGTTTATCGAGCTGAATGGAGCATACGTGATAAATTGTGGGAATGGTGAACAGATAAAACCATTCCTTTTTAAATACAAGCTGTAGAATCTGTAAAAAACCGAGGATACAGAATTTGTCGGAAAGCAAAGTTTATAAAATAAAAAAATATTTTTATTTATATTCATTGACACAAAATAATATTCGATATATATACATTATTAGATCGGTTCATCGTGAAAGGAGAAATAAAACATGGATATCGGTTTAGCTTTATATAGTGGTTTTATTTACTGGCTGGCGTCATGCAAAATCGGATATACCCTTGAATCATCTCTTGGATCAGGACTATTTATCGGTTTCATGTATGGTTTATTTTTTGGGGATATTGTAACCGGTTTGGCATTGGGCGCATCAATACAGCTTGTCTATTTGGGAATGATTTCAACAGGCGGAAATATGCCTGCTGACAATGCGCTCGCTGCGGTTATCGCCATTCCGATTGCCTTTAAATCCGGAATGGATACAAGTGCAGCCGTTGCCATTGCGGTTCCGTTTGGTGTTTTAGGTATTTTTCTTGATCAAATCCGCAGAACAACGAACTCTATCTGGATACGTAAAGCGGATAATTATGCAAAATCCGGCAATGCCGGAGGAATATTCAAGTGTGCTTACATATATCCCGAAATAATTCTTTTCTTTCTTAGATTCATAGTCGCTTTTTTAATCAGCTTACTTGGAACGCATGCCGTGATTAATCTTCTTGATATTTTACCGGAATGGATTATTACGGGATTTTCAGTTGCCGGCGGCATTCTCCCGGCCATGGGATTCGCAATTATTTTAATTACGATTGGTAAATCAAAATTACTTCCTTATTTTTTTATGGGATATTTTGCGGTAACGTATCTTGGAATTAATAATATGGCTTCAGCAATTTTTGGTACATGTATCGCCTTGTTAGTTGTATTGAATGCCCCTGTTGAAAGCAAGGCGGCAGGACAGGAGAATAATTAAAATGCCCGAAGAGAAAAAAATTAAACTTACAAAGCATGATTTATTTAAAGTTTGGAACAGATGGTATTTTTCAACAGAATTATCTAATTCTTATGATCGTCTGCAAGCGTTAGCTTTCTGTAACGCTGAAGCACCAAGTCTTAGAAAACTATATAAAAATGATGAAGAATATGCAGCTGCGCTTACTCGACATCTGGAATTTTATAATTCAGAAGGTACTTTTGGCGGCATGATGCATGGAATTATTCTCTCTACAGAAGAAGAAAATGCGAATGATCATAATGTGCCGGGCGAAGTCATAACCGGAATTAAAACAGGTTTAATGGGCCCTTTAGCCGGAGTCGGCGATACATTAGTTTGGGGAACGATTAAACCAATTATTTATGCGCTGGGTTGTACCCTTGCTCTGAATGGTAATCCGATTGGCGGACTAATGCCATTCTTATTTGCGATTATGACATATCTTGCCGGATGGTATTTATTAAAGTTTGGATATCGCTTAGGTAAAGATGCTGTCATGAAGATGATGAAGAGCGGGGCGATAAAGAACGTCATTACGGGAGCGAGTATCGTGGGATTGTTTATGATGGGATCATTATCAAGCTCCTATGTTTCCGTATCGACACCGCTGCAGTTTACATTAAGCAATGCCAATCCTATTGTGATACAGGATATTTTGGATTCTATTGTGAAAGGGATACTTCCGCTTTGTGCAATATTAGGGATTTATTTTGCTTTTACAAAGAAAAAGGCCAGTTATAATATGGTCATTTTCTCTATCCTTATTATTTCGATGATTGCCAGCTTTCTGGGGATTCTTGGATAAGTATGTATAACCATATAAAAAAAGAGTGTGATTTATCCGCCGAGGCTAGAATTGACAAGCTGTGGGAACTGTCATTAAGAATTCATAATCATCCGGAAATTGCGTTTCATGAGCACTTCGCAAAAGAGCAGCAATTGTCCTATTTGAAAGCAGAAGGATTCGAAATAAACAGTGATATCAAAGATTTACCGACCGCATATATAGCGAAATTCGGACACGGAGCACCGCATATCGCAATTATATCCGAATATGATGCATTACCTTCTTTAGGGCATGGCTGCGGTCACAATCTAATTTGTGCCAGTGCCGTTGGAACTGTTGCTGTTTTAAAAGAAGTACTGGAAAAGCACGACATGGAAGGAACAATATTTATTTACGGAACACCCGCCGAAGAAAGTGGCGGAGGAAAAATAATCATGTTGAAGAACCACTACTTTGATAGCCTTGATGCGGTTTTATTCATGCATCCGACGAGTGATCTTACGCGCTTAGCCGGTGCATGTATGTCAAGTAAGCACATTACTATAACATATCATGGAAAAGCAGCACATGCGGGCAGCCATCCGGATAATGGAATCAATGCTTTAAGCGCCGCAAATTTATTCTGCGTTGCTGCAGGATTCATGCGCCAGCATTTTAAGAGTGATGTCAGGTTCTCCTGCATAATGAAAGAGGGCGGTGCTGAAACGGGATTAATACCGGATACAGCATCTTTGGAATGCTCTCTGTCTTGCTTTAATTTAAAAGTGCTGGAGAGTATGGCGAGAAAAATTGAAGAATGTGCAAAAGGCTGTGGAAGTGCGCTCGGATGCACGGTTGAAGTATTCGTTGAAGATGGATATCAAGGAAGAATACCAAATAAAACACTTTCAGATATTTGCCGCAAAGAGCTTGAAGATATGGGAGAGCCTTTATTAGACGGCATGCCGTTTGATTATGGAGGAGAAGATTTAGGAAATGTTTCCAGAATAATTCCCATCTGCAATCCATATGTCACAATTTTTCCGGATCATAAAATATCGAATCATACGGAGCAGTTTAAACAACTTGCGTGTTCCCCTTCCGGCAGACGATGTATTTTGGTTACCATGAAATGCTTATCCAGAACAGCAATAGATCTTCTGGAAAAACCGGAAATCATTTCCGATGCTAAAAAAGAACTTGCACAAAGGCTGGAAAAAGAATGATCAATAAAAGAGCAGAAGATATTCTGCTTTTTATGCATCTGAAGAACGATGCGTGTCGTCAAACTAAAAGATGCGAAAAAATCCATGCATAGACATAAAGATAACCGATGTGATGGTTTTATGGTAATCATTTTTACGTGCAAGCTGAAAAGATTGTCAGGATGAAAAAGAAGATGAAGTTAGTTTACACTAACTAGGAAATGGTGTATGCTCTCTGTAGTTAGTTATAACTAACACATAGGAGCGTATATGAGAAAACAATGGATACTGATGATTGCTTCATTTCTGCTTTGCGCCTGTACGGGTAAGGCAGTGTCGAACGATCAGGAAAAAACAAAGAAAAATGTTACCGTAACAACCACCTTTTTACAGGATATGGTTGAGGTGCTGGCCGGTGATTCTGTTCAGATTTCCCTGATCATCCCGGCCGGCGAAGATCCGCATACGTATGAGGCCAAGCCGGAGGACAACGCAAAACTGCAACAGGCTGATCTGATTCTGTACCACGGGCTTCATTTTGAAGGGAAAATGACGGAACTTTTACAGGCGGTTCATGCGGTGCCCGTTACTGCAGACTTTGACACGACGTCTATCGGTGAAATGGAAGAACACGGCGAAAAAGTAATTGATCCCCATTTCTGGTTTGACGTCCATCTGTATAAACAGGCTTGCAGTACAGCGGCAAAAGCCCTAATCGAATTAATTCCGGAAGAAAAAGAAACCATTGAAAATAACCTGCATGCGTATCACGCCGAGCTGGATAAATTGGATGATTATATTCGCGAACAGCTGATGCTCATTCCGGAAAAGAGCAGAATTTTGGTTACGCCGCATGATGCATTTCAATATTTTGCACGCTGCTATCAGATGCAGGTGAAAGCACCGCAGGGAGTCAGCACGGATGCGGAATTGTCAAATCGTGATATGGCGGAAACAGCGGAGTTTATCGTACAGCATCGAATTAAGGCGATTTTTGCCGAATCAACAACCGATCCGGCGAGAATGGAGAAATTACGCGAATCGTGCAAGGCAAAAGGTTTTGATGTAAAGATTGTCAGCGGTCAGGATCAGGAGCTGTTCAGCGACTCGCTGGCGCCAAAGGGTCAAAAAGGTGATACCTATATTGACATGTATCGTTTTGACGTTGATCTGATTGTCTCCAATCTGAAATAGAAATGGTTGCAAAGAACATATGAAATGTATTCAGATTACAAATCTATCCGCATCATATGGCGGCGACCTCGTTTTAAGAGACATTAATACGGATATTGAAGAAAAATCTCTTACGGCCATTGTCGGGCCTAACGGAGCCGGAAAATCGACATTATTAAAATGCATACTCGGTTTTATAAAACCGCTTTCCGGAAATATCAAAATTCATGAAAAATCAATTGCGGCCAGCCGTCACATGATTGCGTATGTCCCGCAGATTTCAGCGGTCAATTGGAAGTTTCCCATTACCGTACATGAAGTTGTATTGATGGGACGCTATGCGGATCTGGGCTGGTTGAAGCGGCCAAAGGAAGCGGATCATCAAAAAGCGCGGCAGGCTTTGCAAACAATGGGGATAGAAGCGTATGCCGATCGACAGATTTCGCAATTGTCAGGCGGGCAGAAACAGCGCGTATTTATTGCAAGGGCATTATGTCAGGATGCAGAGTTAATCATGCTGGATGAACCGCTGGCCGGCGTAGATCAAACCAGTGAGAAAATTATTATGGAAAAATTAAAAGAACTTCAGAAAAAAGGAAAGACGATCGTATGCGTTCATCATGACCTGCATACAATTCGTGATTATTTTGACCATGTCGTGCTGTTGAATCAATGTGTTGTAGCCGCCGGCAGAGTAGAAGAAATATTTACCCAAGAAAGGATCAATAGGACATATACAGATGAACATTCTGTGGCAGACATTGATTTCGTATGATTTTCTGGTTGTGGCTGCCGGTACGATTTTGCTGGCTGTTCCGTCCGCCATTGTCGGATGTCTGAGTGTTTATAAAGGACAGAGCCTGGTTGCGGATGCAGTCGGCCATGCTTCATACCCGGGTATTGTCCTTGCCTTTATGCTGTTTATGACCCGAAACCCGTTTATCTTGACCATCGGGGCGGCACTTTCCGGAATTCTTTCATATGCATTGATTCAGAGAATAACCTGTCGCGGTCATATTACGTTGGATGCGGCTTTGGCTATTGCCTTGACCGGTTTCTTCGGACTGGGAATGGTGTTAAAAAGCAATGTGCAGGGAAATCCTATTTACGTGCATGCATCACAGGCCGGTTTGCGAAATTATATTTTTGGTTCGGCCGCCTTTTTGATGAAAGAAGACATTGTTTTAATTTCGGTCTGCGCATTTATCGCCCTGACGTTGTTTGTACTGTTTAAAAAAGAATTGATCAGCAGTATTTTCGATCCGGAATTTTCAGCTTCCATAGGAATCAAGGCATCCATTACCGAAAGCATACTGCTATTAATGATGATTTTGTTTATTGTAATTGGCTTAAAATGTGTCGGCGCCATTCTCATATCTTCCTTTCTCGTCATGCCTTGTCTATGTGCCAATCAGCATACGCGCCGCTTGAATCAATTGTTGAAAATCGCTTCCGCTGTCGCCGGATTTTCCGCCTTTTTGGGAACGCTGATTTCAACACTTATAGCAGGTGCTTCTACCGGGCCGATGATCATTTTATGCATGGGAATCGTGACCATGTTTTCCATGAGGTTCGGTAAATGCAGCGCTTATGCGCAAACCAAAATGAAAGAGGGAAAAAATGTTTGAAGTTTTGATAATACTGATCATTACTTCCGTGTCTTGTTCTATTCTCAGCCCGATTCTTGTATTGAGAAAAATGTCCATGGCGGCAGATGCTTTATCCCATTCCGTATTGCTGGGTATTGTCATTGCCTTTGCTCTGGTCAGAAATCTGGAGTCGATTTGGCTTTTGATCGGGGCATCATTGTTTGGTGTTTTTACGATGTGGAGCGTTGAGGAGCTTTCACATCGTCGGCTTGTTTCACGCGATGAAGCGCTGGCCATTGTATTTCCGGTATTTTTTTCCATCGCCGTATTGATCGTCACAAAATTTTTCCGTAATACCCATCTGGACGTAGATATTGTCCTGATGGGGAATCCTCTTTTTGCGCCCTTTATACGTTGTTTTGGGTTGCCAAGAGCAATGGTGGAAATGCTGTTGATGACAATGATAAATCTGCTGTTTATTACAACACAATATCAGGCATTGAAGATTTCAACCTTTGATCCGGAATTTGCCGAACTGGCCGGCATCCGCACAAAACCTCTTTATTATTTTTTTATGATGCTGATCTCCATGACATGTGTATCGGCTTTCAATCATGTCGGCAGTATTTTGGTTATTTCTTTTTTTACCGTGCCCGGTGCATTTGCATGCATGTTTACGAAGAAGCTGTCACATGCAGTCTGTTTATCCGCTTTGATCGGTGTCATAAATTCGTGCCTTGGTTATTTATTCGGTATGCTGTGGAATGTATCAATATCCGGTATGTGCAGTTTCATTGGCATGATTGTTATTCTGATCGGCATTTATGTGCATGAAAGTGGAATTTTATTTAAAAAACATCACCTGTTTGCTGATAAAGAAAGTAAATGAAAAATTCGGCATCGGCAGGATATTGCCTGCCGGTTTCCTGCTAAACAAGCGAAATAAATTGTGGGGTGTCATAAAACATGGCAGAATACAGACAGGAGGCTGTGCATGGAAAAGACAAAGATCATATTGGATATTGATACCGGTCATGATGATGCGATTGTGCTGATGATGGCGGCGGGAAGCCCGAGCATTGATCTGCTTGGTGTGACCGTTGTGGCTGGTAATTCCACATTGCCGTATACATTAGAAAATACATTGCATGTATGCCAGCATCTGCAGTTGGATGTAAAGGTTTATGCAGGCATGGATCGTCCTATGGTACGCGATCAGGTTACCGCAGATGATGTACATGGAAAGTCCGGTTTGGACGGCCCGGTATTTGAACCGCTAGTCAAAAAACCGGAAGCGGAGCATGCGGTAGATTATATCATCCGCACTTTGATGGAATCTTCTGGCGATATTACCTTAGTACCGACGGGTCCATTAACAAATATCGGGATGGCAATGCGCAAGGAACCGCGTATTATACGGAAAATAAAACAGATATCTTTAATGGGCGGTGCATATGGCATGGGAAATATAACCGCTGCTGCCGAGTTTAATATTTATGTTGATCCGGAAGCCGCGCATATTGTATTTACGTCCGGTGTACCGATTAATATGATGGGTCTTGATCTGACTAACAAAGTGCTTGCCACGCCCGATATTATTGAACGGATGCGCAAAATCGGAAATAAAGCGGGCATGCTGTTTGGTGATATCATGAGCTTTACCCTTCACAGCCAATCGGTAAACGGTTTAAAGGCCGGCCCGGTACATGATGTGACGGCGGTTGCGATATTGATTGATCCGACATTGTTTGAGATGCAAAAAGCGTTTGTGGAAATAGACATCAGCCATGGGTCAAGTTACGGCCGGACGAATTGCGATCTGCATCATCGCACAGCCTATCCTTGCAATGCCATGGTCGGTTTGAATACCGATCTGCCTCGCTTCTGGGATCTGGTGGAGGCGGCCCTTTGTAATTTGATATAAAAAGAATGATGCATGGAGAGGATTCATTTTGTTTTGTTGAAAATGGAATCTATCGGTTGAACAGCGACATATGGGAGCGTGCAAGCAAAGGAGCGGCATACTTTTTTACATCATATTCAAAATAAAAAAGCGAGCGCAATTTAGTAACATGCGCTCGCTTTGTGTGTCATGGCAATTATTTTTTGTAGTCTTCCGGATTGACTCCCGCACTTGTCAAAGCGGCTTCTGCAGCTTCCAGAATTGCCTTGCTGGTAATTGTTGCACCGGATACGCTGTCAACGGCAAGGGAATTCTTTTCTTTGATCTCATCAGGCAATGTATCCAGAGCTTTTGTACCGATCCCCGGTGTTTCGGCCTCGCCTGTAGCTTTAACCGCTGTAATTACGCCTTTATCTAGTGTGATCTCAACGGTTACGGGCTTATCTTTACCGCCCATGCCGGCCGCCGTGCCGGAGAATGTTCCGCTGACGCCGTCGGAAGCTGATTTGCCGCATCCCGGCAAGAAACCAAGTCCTAAGGCCGCCGCAAAGATGGCTGTCATAAAGAATTTAGAACCTTTTCCCATAGTTTTTTCTCCTTTTTCTGACAAGACGATTCTATCATTGCCGATAAATGCATGCAATATATGTACAATGTTGCAAAAGTTGAAAACATTGTAAAAGTAAAGAATATGAATGAAAAGCAGTATGGCTTATAGGAATATTTCGTTTGCTTTTAGAAGAGGCTATGGTTGATGTATTGCGTCTTACGGGGCAAGATGTTATAAATAAACTGGAAACAGAAAGAGCAGTTTTGTGATTCAAATGATAAATAATTATGTTGTGGCAATATCCGTTCAGTCATATCAAATCAGGTGTGTTTATAAATAGGAGAGAAAACGTATGGAGATTGTATTTGAAAAACTGCCTGCCAATCTGCAGGAAATGAAGGAATTGGAATATGCTTCTTTGAGCAAGCCGGAATATGCACCGGCACTGTTTCTGGCGGCAATGAAAGTTTATGTTAAAGATAAAGAAGCCGCCTATGAGATGATACAGTTTTTACAAGGCCCCAAAGAGCTGAACAATATGGGGAAACAGTTTTTAAGGGACAGAATGATGGACAAAGCGGACTATATAGTGGAATCATATTTTAAGGGCTCAACAGTAGAGAACAATTATACTCCGTCTATACCGTATACCGTAGATGTAACAGAAAATCCGCACAGCTATGCGATGGAAGGATATGCAAAGTTATATATCAAGTCAGCCGGCGCGGATACGGGAAGACCTGTAACAATGAGGCTGCAGCCTTCTGCGGGGAAGTGGTTTTTATGGGAGTATTCCTCCGTGCTGATGAGTATAAGAGTTCCTGCGGAAAAAGATCCTTGGCATTGAAGCAGATATGTAAGGACATTAGGCGGTGGTACAAATGAATCGGGAAATCAGGATGTACACGATTTGCCTCTATGAAAAATGCAGAGGGAAAGGTGATGCGCACCCGATGATATATCTGCCTGATTCAAAAATATCCTAATAAGCAGGGAGCATACCCTGCTTTTTAATGATATCTTTCATTGCTTTACGGAATATCTCCGATTGCGAAATACAAAGTTTCTGACTTGCGGCTTTGAACGGATCAACAAAATTGATCGTGTATTAAACATTAATGCTCTTCATGTTCTTTTTGGCCCGTTAGTGCTAAGAAAATAGAAAACCGCATGGTTATGCGGCTTTCCGATCAGTGGTCGGAATAACGGGATTTGAACCCGTGACCTCTTCGTCCCTAACGAAGCGCGCTACCAAACTGCGCCATATTCCGATGCGTAACAAATGGCACCCCCAGTAGGAATCGAACCTACAACTAACCCTTAGGAGGGGTTTGTAATATCCGTTTTACTATGGGGGCATGCTCTGAATTATTATACATTTTTTAAATCGAAAGAGAAATCAGTTGCAACACAATTTGGTCTTTGTTTAGAATGGAAAGCGACAAGGGGATTAAACATGGCAGAATATCAGATTTTTACCGAATCAACATGCGATATGAATGTTGACATTCTGGAAGCCCATCATATTGAAGTATTACCGATGGAAGTCACAATGGATGACGGAAAATCTTTTTTACATTTTCCGGATTTCCGTAATTATGCGGCAGATGATTTTTATAAAAAACTGGCCGAAGGTGTCTTGGCGCACACTTCCCAGATTACACCGCCGAGATTTGTCGAGGCCTTTCGCCCATATCTGGAAAAAGGTCTGGATATTCTCTATATCTGTTTTTCCAGTGGATTAAGCAATACCTATCAATCAGCACTGCTTGCGCGTAATGAACTGCAGGAAGAATTTCCTGAAAGAAAAATCATTGTCATTGATTCGCTTGCGGCCAGTACAGGCGAAGGAATTATAGCTTTATGGGCGGCGGACAATCAGGCTGCCGGAATGACATTAGAAGCAAACGCACAATGGATTGAAGAACATAAAATGGAAGCCATGCATTACTTTACAGTTGGCGATTTGTTTTTTTTACATAAAGGCGGCCGGGTTTCAGCAGGAAAAGCGATTGTCGGCTCGGCACTGAACATTAAACCGGTGATGTTTGTAAATACAAAAGGAAAGCTGGTTGCCAAAGCAAAGGCGCATGGCCGTAAAGCATCATTGCGTAAATTGTATGACTTGACGCAGCAAGCTTTGATACATGCCGAAGATCAGACAATCTATGTGGCGCATACAGATTGCCATGAGGAAGCAGAAAATATGGCGACGCTTATCCGCCAAACCATTTCCTGTAAAGATGTTGTTATTACCCGTGTCGGCCCGGTTATCGGCACACATACCGGTCCCAGTTTGATGTGTATCTTTTCATGGGGCAATGGTGATCGCACTTAAGATGTGAATTTATATAGATGGATTAAAAGCTTCGCCTGTTTATGAAGAGGGTTTTCATATATCAGGAATGATTCAGCTGAAATAAACATAGGGGTCTTCCGGTGCGGGACAGCGGGAAATGGATTCGGCATATAAAATAACTGTTTTTCCGCCATTATTCAGCGCAACAGTTTTCAGTGTTCCCAAGACTTTCACCCATTCGCCTTTATGCATTTCCTGAATCCGCACACCGGTTACCGTAACACCGCATAAAGAAGTATCATTCTGACAACATACCATGGCTCTGCGGCCAAGAATAAAGCTCTGTTTATAGCCGGGTAAATCTTCCGCATAAGCACCGCGAAGAATGATTTTTTTATGGTCATATTTCGTTGGCTTTTCCATGACATCCATGTACCACAAACCGTAATCATCGTCTGCGATATCGATCGGTTCTTTGGTGATGTCAAACGGCAGCTGTCCGCTTGCAAATGAACATGGCTGGCCGAACATTCCTTCAAAGAAAAGCTGCGCCCGGCGATTGATGGCCTTTATATTTCCGCGGAACATTGTATAGGACATATCCGGAGTACAACGGTTGACAATAACGACATCACTGTATCGCAATTGTTCAAACAGCATGGAGCGCATGTTCGCAATATAGCTGGCAAAAGTAGAACCGTCAACGGTCGTCAGAATTTCAACAAGAGGCCAGAAGTCCGGCATATTTTTCAGAATATCTTCCGTGATCGGTGCGCAGCCGTTCCATTCAATGAAAACCTGAAAAGGATGATAAACAGTATCCAGTTCCTGACATTTCTGGGGTGTCAGGATATGGACATCATCAAATGTTTCCATGCATGCATTGTGCTGCTTCAAGAAGGAATCGTCTATATCCGTCTCTCCTTCTTCAAAGCGAAGAATCAGCGTCCGTCCGACATTTTCCATAAATCCCGGATCTTCCAGAGTATTTTTGATTAAGGTTGTTTTTCCCGAATCCAGAAAGCCCGTAAACAGGTATACGGGAGTCATCATCGTACTCCGAAAATTTTCTTCATCTGTTCAACATCAACATGCTCGCCGATAACGGTGATTAACCCGGTATAAGCAGGAGAACCTTTGCGGATATCAATATCACCCGGTACATAGTCAAAAAACAGCCAGTTGTTTTCATCGGAAGGAACAATGCCTTTGGCGCGGACAATCGTCTGCGGCAGCTGTTCCAGAGCATTTTGAATCTGTTGGCGACTGTAAGTATTGATTGTTTCAATGCCGATGGAATCAAAAACATCGTCCGCATCCGGCCCATGATGATGGTGATGATGCGCATGCTTTTCAGAGCCAATGTGAATATGGTTCCCTTCGGAAAGACCTTGATTGGCTTTTGTTTCCGGGTCATGGTCATGTTCATGATGATGCTCGTGATCATGCTCATGCTCATGATGACAATGACATTCTTCATGGTGTTCTTCTTCCTTGTTTTCCGCTTCCGTCGGAAAGAAAGATTCACTGCCGGTCATCGCTTCAAAGATGGCGTGCCCGCTGAGTTCATCCCATGGCGTTGTAATGATGCGCGCATGAGAATTTAAGGTGCGAAGAATATCAATATCTTCTTGCAACTGCTCCTCATCCATCTCTTGCGTTCTGGATAGAATGATGCATGAGGCGGATTGAATCTGATCATCAAAGAAGGCTTTAAAGTTCTTATGATAAATTTTGCAGCGCTTGGCATCGACCACTGTACTGTAGCTGTCCACTTCCAGACCGTCTACAGACTTTACGATAGACAGAATATCAGATAGCTTACCGACACCGGACGGTTCAATTAAAATGCGCTGCGGTTGATAGGTTTGTACAACTTTTTCCAGAGCCTTGCGAAAATCTCCTTGTAATGAGCAACAGATGCAGCCGCCATTTACTTCGTTAACGATAATATTTGCTTCTTTCAGGAAACCGGCATCAACACCGATCTCACCAAATTCATTTTCGACCAGAACAACTTTCTGCCCGGTAAAGACATCTTTCAGCAGCTTTTGCAGAAGCGTAGTTTTTCCTGCTCCCAGAAAACCTGAAATAATATTTACTTTTGTCATGAAAAATACGACCTTTCTATTTTGCGTTCTCATTATAGCAACGAGAAAAATAGAACGGAAGAAAACCGCTCCTGTGATCGGGAAATCATTTTGTATTTTCAAATTGTAAAGTAATCTGTATGATGCGGTACATCTTTCTGCATCAGCCGGATTATGCAGAAAAACAGAAGCCACGTAAAACCGCGGCTGAAAAGGCAAAAGCTTTTATACAATCCCTGTTTTTTACGATGTCAGGCATGTTATCCATTGGTGATGAAATCCACATAGGGTACAGTTGCGCCAACTCACATAGCGGCTTTCATGATTTATATCGAAATGTATAGGTGAGAAGAAGGGATAGTGAAATCGCAGATTAACGAACGGAAACTTAATACCAAGGCACATATGGTGTTGTTTGAAGCTGCATATCAGCTTCAACTCGATTGTGCTTTCAGGTACAAAAGTTATAACAGTTTTATAACATTGGTATGAAAATAAATAAAAACCGCATGATTATGCGGCCAATGGCGTAAACCCAATTCAGGGTTCACGCCTTATTTTCTTATTGGTCGCAA